>CAYXWK010000015.1:0-8203 GCA_964468785.1 Candidatus Woesearchaeota archaeon | reverse complement strand
AACGCAGACATGAAAGTGTGGTTCAGCGACCCCACGTAGTTTTTTAATAGAACTCGTGTGTGACAGAAAAGGTACCCCAAGGATAATTGGCTGGTCGCGCCCGATAGTCCATATTGACGGCGCGGTTTGGTGCGTCGCTGTCGGCTCTCCCTATCCTGGCACTGCACAAGGTGCCAAGGGTGTCGGAGTTCACGCATTAAAAGGGATCGTTAGCTGGGTTAAGAACGTCGTGAGACAGTTTGTATGATATCTACTAGGCGTGTCGTTGTCTGAGTGGAACGACCTCTAAGTACGAGAGGAACGGAGGTCGGGTGCCTCTAGTGTACCGGTTGTTATGAGCAGGCCGGGTAGCCACGCACTGAATGGATAAGTACTGAAAGCATCTAAGTACGAAGCCATCCGCAAAACGAGACAACTAAAGCCGTTATAGAAGATGACGTTGATAGAGCTGCTGTGTAAGATCCGAGAACCCGAGGATTTAAGCAGTCAGCTACTAAAAGCTTTAATAACACAAAGAATCTTCGCCTTCCGTATAACTTGTAGTTATGCGTTTCAGAAATTTAAAATTCTGTTACTGCTTGCGTCTTGTATTTTTTTAGAATAGTTTAATTGTTCATGTCTAAAAAATTTTAATTAATAAAATATCAAAAGAAATCGAACGTCTTCCTGCTAATTTTATCACAAGAATATTTTCAGTAAATAAAATATTGCTCCAATAAAAATTCCCACGAAAGCAAGTGTAAGACAAACTAAGAATGCCTTGCTTTTTGAAATCTTATGATTTACAGAAAGTCCGAAAAGAGCAATTATAAAACTCCAAATTTGAATTCCCGGAACAAAGAAAAGAAAAATTTGAGGTGTCAAACTATATGCTGTTGCTTTAAATGTTCCGGAATATTGACCCTCTCCTCTGTAAATTTTAACTATCAGATAAACTATAAAACTCGATACAAAAATCAAAACAGGAAACGCGATAAAGAACGCGAATGCCAAGATTCCTGCAACATACAGAACTGAACTAAAATAATCAGAAATTAAGTTAAACAGAAAATAAACTGCAATTGTCGAAGTAACAAAAGGAAATATTGCAATTAGCAGATAATATCCAAGAGAAGATAAAATTCCTTCACCCTTGGTTTTTTCAAAAAGCTCCATCGGATGAGCAAAAGCAAGTCCTATTTTTTTAAAAAATCCGATTTTATTATTTTCGATTTTGGTATTTTTTTCCGTCGGAAGAACTTTTTTTTCTTCCTGAGTTTCCGATTCCTTCTTTATTTTTCCGTCAACTATTCTGCCTTGCTTCTCAAATTCACTAATGGACTCAAAAACATCTTTCTTATCAAACCCTCCTTCAATTAGTTTTCCTTTGAGAAATTCGACAGAAAATCCTCTCTTAACTCCTTCCGTAAGGTAATCAATTATCTCTTTTTCAGCCACTTAAAATAAAGCCATATTCAGTTTTTATACTTTAGCAAACCTTCAGTTAATTTTTTATACTCTTATTTTGTTGAATTCCTGAGTCGGAGAGTTAGCTTCGACGCAGTGTTGTTAAATCAACGAAATCTCAAATAAGATTTCTGCGTTGAGGAAGGTCCGGGCACCAAAGTTTCGTAAGAAACGAAAAAGGCGACCTGTTGAAAAACAGGGTGTTGTGAAGCATAGCTCCAGAACAGAAACGACACAGCTTTTGCCGAGAAATGCGTCGTGAGACAATCTAAGAAGCAAAAGATTTGATGAAACGCGAATTAAATTCGGGCGACGAGAAATCGTCGTCGCTGCCTTCGCCGGTGCAAGTGCCGAAGCCGCACGCTCAGACAGATGCTAACGCGTTCAGTTCGAAAACGATGAACGACAGAACCTGGCCTACTCCGGAAATTCGTGAGAATTTCTGGCTTCGGGGAACGCAAGTTCTCCGTCGCCGGCTCTCTAAAAACTCCATCACCGGCTCCTTTTTGCTTCAACAGCAAGCTCCCCAACAGTTTCATAAAAAACTTCTCGTAAATCTTTTATTTTGTGAAAATCTCTCGAATCAAGAATATTATATTTTTTACTCTCTCCTTCAGTTAAAGGCCTAAACGGTATTGCCTGAAAATAATTGTGGTGTTGTTTTCTATGGACTCCCACAACGATAAAACGAAAATATTCTCGAGAACTAATTTTTTCAGGATAATATTGAGACCTTTTTTTAACATATCCTTTCCAATTCGGAAAAGCTGAAATAATAAAATCTCCTTCCTTTTTTTCAGGTTCCGTCGCATAGGCAGTAAATAAACTTCCAATCAAAGGCATCATACTTCTAAGAATGTTTTGGTCCCTGCAAGACTCAGTTCTTTCCATAAAATGGGGCGAGAGGGAATCGAACCCCCGACACCACGAGCTTCAGTCGTGTGCTCTCCCACTGAGCTACCGCCCCGATAAAATACTTTGACATATAAGGGTTTTAAATGTTTTTGGACAAAACAAATATTCATAAACCATCTGCACAAACTCTTTTTATGATAGTAAAAATTCTCGGTGGAATCGATTTATTCGCCGCATTCATTTTTCTCGGCACTATTTTCGGAACTTCTCTGCCTTTTCAATTCGTAATTTTTCCTGCCGTGCTTCTTCTTATCAAGGGACTATTTATTTTGAGTGGCGATATCTTGAGCGCAATTGACATAATCGCCTCTTTTATCTTAATCCTCTCAATATTCTTCCAGGTTTCTTCTTTGTTTCTCTGGCTTCCTGCATTTTTCCTTCTTTCAAAAGGCGTGGCGAGTTTTCTCTGAGCAACATAACTTTTATAAAACCTTTAGAACTATTCTCTAAATGAAAAGAGAGGTTGAAAAGGTTTCTTTGGACAACAGTTTCGGCGTTGCTTCCGTAGTGTTGGGGATTTTGTCTATACTGTTTACACCATTTAACGGAATAATTCTCGGAATTATCTCTTTGATTTTTTCAAAAAAGCAGGAAAAAACAAACTCTAACAAATGGAGTCGCGCTGGAAGAATCCTCGCTGTCATCGGAATAATTCTCGGAGCAGTTCTGGCAATTTTAATAATAGTAGGAATAAAATTAAATCCTTCTCTATTTTCCAACTTCCAACAATGAATCTAAAAAATATTCCATCCAATAAAAAAGCAGCGATTGAACTTTCAATCGGGACAGTTGTAATAATAGTTTTGGCAATGTCAATGTTAATTTTAGGTTTGGTTTTGGTAAGAAATATTTTTGGCGGAGCTACTGAAAGTGTAGACACTTTAAATGAAAAAGTGCGCTCAGAAATAACAAGTCTTTTCGCCGCCGAAGGTTCAAAAATAGCTATACGTCTTGGAGCCGATAAAACTGCTGTCGTTAAACAGGGAAAAAGTCTAGGGGTAGCTTTCGGAGCTCAAGCATCATCAGGCACAGCATCACAAACTAATCTAAAGTATACTTTAGAACTGATGGAAAATCCAAATGACCAGGAATGCAGAACCAACTTTAGAAATTATTTCAATGATTATACTTTCGGAGGAGATTTCAGAACAACAACATCTCACTCTTTCGAAACGATATCTGGACCAAATGGATTCAGCATAATTCGATTTGACCTTCCAGATACTGCAAAACCATGCGAGCAAAGAGTAAGAATATCTTTAACCGACTCCTCTCAAGGAGCTCCCGGAACTATCCACACAGATGTATTCAGAGTGAGAGTAGAATCTAAAGGAATATTTTCGTGAGTAAACTTATAAATATCTTTTTCTTCCCAAATTGATGTCAGTTATAAGCGACTACAAAAAGTATCGCTGGTTTTTCACCTCTTCTGGTAATCTCGTAATCGGGGGAAAATCTGCTTTACAAAATGACGAGCTTTTGTCCGCTCTCAAAAAAACAAAGAACGATTTTATTGTTATGCATACTTCTTTACCGGGAAGTCCGTTTTCAGTTATCTTATCGGAAAAAAGATTTTTAGTAGAAAAGGATTTGGAGGAAACTGCAATTTTTACAGCGTGTTTCAGTAAAGCGTGGAAGCTTCAAAAAAAGTCCGAATCCGTAGACATATTCTCGCTTTCTCAGCTTTCAAAATCTCAAAAAATGAAAGCCGGCTCGTGGAAGGTTTCTGGAAAAATAAAAAGAAAATTAGTTCTTCTTTCACTCGTTCTGATAACTCAGGAAAATATTTTGCGCGCAGTTCCAACGCCATCAGCAAAAAAATCAGAATATCTCTTGTCAGTTTATCCCGGAAAATCTGATAAAACTCTCGTCGTAGAAAAGATACAAAAAGCTCTTAAACTAAACTTTTCAAGGGAAGATATACTATCAGCTTTACCTCCCGGAGGAGTAAGAATAAAAAATGAAAAACACACCTAACTTAGCAGTATTTCAGATTGGAAAAAACGGACTTACTAACGGAGTTATCGAGTCCATTTCATCTTCTCTAAAAACTCACAAACAAGTAAGAATCTCTGTTTTGAAATCTGCATGCAGGGACAAAAAAGAGCTTGGCAAAATGGTCGACGAATTAGGTGAAAAACTTCCCTTCAAACTAAAGATTCGAACAATAGGTTATACAATAGTGCTCGTAAAACTACGAAAGTAAAGTTTATAAGGCTCTTTTTTTAATCCCTGTGATGACTGATATAAGAACAGTTGAATCAGGAAAGTACAATAAGATGTTGGCGGATGCTCTCAAACAGGAAGGTTCATTCATGAAACCCGAGTGGGCTGATTTTGTTAAATCTTCAACTCATAAACAGCGCCCATCAACTGAAGAAGATTTTTGGCAAAAAAGAGCCGCATCCATTCTAAGGCAGATATACATCAGAGGAGTCGTTGGAGTGGAACGTCTTCGGACAAGATATGGCGGAAGAAAAGCTCGCGGACAAAGACCTGCAGAATTTAGGAAAGGCGGAGGGAAAATGATAAGAACGATTTTACAGCAAGCCGAAAAAGCAGGATTCGTTGAAAAGACAAAAGAGAAAAAAATTGGGCGGAAACTAACTGAAAAAGGAAGACAATTTATGGAGAACTTAGTAAAATGACAAAGAGTTATCCAAAAAAAGTAAAATTGGCTGTCGCAGAAAGACAAACAAAATGGGCTCCAATTTGGGCAGTTATTAGAAGATTTGGAACTGGGAAAAAAATGCACCCCTCATCTATGACTGCTCACAGAAGACACTGGAGAAGAACTAAATTAAAAATTAAACCTCGTAAAATAAAAGGCAAACATCTTGGATAATGGTATACAAAATTTTTGAAACTGAAGAAATAGATGATTTGGAAGATGCAAGAAAGTTAGTCCTTTCGCATTTGGAAAAAAGAGAAGCAGTTAGATTACCTAAAAGCTATTCGGCTTCCAGAGAGGACGGCTCCGATTTATATCTTGTGAAGGGTCTTGTTGTAGAAATTCCTCGGACTCCAAAGTCCAGATTGAGAATAGGAGTTTATCACGAACAAGCGTCAGGAGTCGATGCGCCCTTGCTAGATCATTTACTTACGGGAAATACTCGTAGATTTAACGAGGTTCAAAATGGCAGATAAAACAAAAACTGAAAAACTTGAAAGAGAATATATAATTCCTCTTAGAAATGAATGGAGAAAAGTCGCCAATTACAGAAGAACGGGTCGGGCCGTAAAAGAAATAAAGAAGTTCATCGCAAAACACATGAAAGTTCCTGAAAGGGATGTTAACAAAGTAAAGCTTGATATTTATCTTAACAATGAGATTTGGTTCAGAGGAAGAAAAAAACCTCCCTCAAAGCTAAAAGTTCGCGCAATAAAAGAAGGAGATTTTGTCAAAGTAGAGTTAGCTGAACTTCCTGATTATGTTAAGTTTTTGAAAGCGAAGCATGAAAAGAAACACAAGCCGACAGATAAGCCAGTTCTAAAGGAAAAAAAGCAAGAGAAAAAAGAAGACGATTCAAAAACGGAAGATTCAAAAACAGCAGAAAAAGAAAAAGAAAAATCCGTCGCAGAGTACAACGCTAATGAAGCAAAGCAGGACGCAAAAGATAAAAAACATACAATCAAAGCAAAAGAACCAGGATATCACAGAATGGCTCTGAAGAAGTAACTTATACTTGAAATGATTATTCACTATATGCAACTAAACTCTCTCCGAACTGAATTGAAGTCTCTTGCGAATCCAGAAAAAGCGAAAATATTGCAAAAATATTTTAAAACTGGAGAAGGAGAATACGGCAAAGAAGATATTTTCCTCGGAATCTCTGTTCCAGAACAAAGAAAAATCGCGAAAAAATTCTTCAAGGATTTAACTTTAAATGAAATTCAAATCTTGTTAAATTCAAAAATACACGAAGAGCGTTTCACCGCTTTAGAAATTTTAAACTTCAAGTACGAAACTTCGTTGGAAAAAGAAAAAATAGTAAAGTTCTACCTAAAGAACACGAAAAAAATAAACAACTGGGATTTAGTCGACACTTCAGCACCATTTATACTTGGAGATTATCTAAAGGGCAAAGACAAATCAATTCTTTATTCCTTAGCCCGCTCAAAAAATCTCTGGGCAAAACGTATAGCCATAATATCGACATTCGCATTCATAAAACAAAAACAATTTTCAGACACTACAAAAATCTCAAAAATCCTGTTAAAAGACCGACACGACTTAATTCACAAAGCAGTCGGGTGGATGCTCCGAGAAATTGGAAACCGCGATGAAAAAACTCTGGAAAAATTCCTCGCGCAAAATTACAAAAAAATGCCTCGAACAATGCTCCGTTACGCAATTGAAAAATTTCCGAAAGATAAAAGACAAAACTATTTGAAGGGTGAAATTTAGTTATCTTGATGCAAGAAAAATCAATATCCGAACTTTTGAATTTCTCATTAATAAATATAGATAAGCCCATGGGTCCGACATCTTTTCAAATTTCGCAATTCGTTATGAAATCTCTCAATCTAAACAAAACCTCTCACATGGGAACTCTGGACCCACAAGTTACAGGAGTTTTACCGATAACACTTGGAAGAGCGTGCAAACTATCAAACTACTTCATGAACAAAGACAAAGAATACGTCGGCGTGATGAGACTCCACACGAACATCTCTCTAACAAGAATAAGAAAAGAATCCGAACAATTCATCGGAAAAATAAAACAAATTCCGCCGGTTCGCTCAGCAGTAAAAAGAGCAGTCCGCGAAAGAGTGATAAAGTATTTAAGATTCATAGAAAAACGAAACAAAGATGTTTTGTTCAGGGTCGAGGTTCAGGCAGGAACTTACATCAGAAAATTAATTCACGAGATAGGCGAGAAAATCGGTGGCGCCCACATGCTCGAACTTCGACGAACGAAAGCAGGAATTTTCAAAGAGGAATCAGCAATAAATCTTTACGAATTTGAAAAAATAATAAAGAACGAAGAAGAGTTAAGAAAAGTTTTAATTCCTGCAGAAGGCGCAATAAAAAAAGTCTTGCCGTTTTACGAAATCTCCGATGTTAATTTAAAAAAGATTTTAACTGGAAAACCTCTTACGGCAGAAGACTTCATAGAATCTCCAACCAAAGAAATTTTCGCCGCGTTCTCAAAAGAAAAATTCATCGGAATTTATCATTTGGAAAAAGAAGGAGAAATTCTGGCTCGTCCGGATTTTGTGTTCAACTGATGGCTCGCTGTACTTGGCCTGGCTCCGACGAGTTAATGATAAATTATCACGACAAAGAATGGGGAGTCCCACTTCGCGACGACAAGAAGCTGTTTGAATTTTTCGTTCTTGATGCGTTTCAGGCAGGATTAAGTTGGAAAACTGTTCTCCATAAAAGAAACAATTTCAAAAAAGCATTCGCAAACTTTGATATAAAAAAAGTCGCAAAATTCAGCGATAAAGATGTCATCCGTTTGTTAAACGACGCGGGAATAATTCGCAATCGTCTAAAAATCCACGCAACAATAATAAACGCACAAAAATTCCTTGAAATAAAAAAAGAATTCGGCTCCTTCGATAAATATATCTGGAAATTCACAAACAACAAAACCATTCAAAACAATTGGAAATCTTTAAAAGAAATTCCTTCCAGCTCCAAAGAATCTGACGCAATGTCTACCGAATTGAAAAAACGCGGATTCAAATTCGTCGGTTCAACAATTTGTTACGCTTTTATGCAGGCAACAGGAATGGTAAACGACCACACAACAGATTGTCCACGATGGAAACAACTAAACTAATAAAAACCCTTTTCTCGTCCAACTAAAATGAAAAAAGCATATATAATCCA
>CAYXWK010000014.1:0-8706 GCA_964468785.1 Candidatus Woesearchaeota archaeon | reverse complement strand
TGGAAAAAGAAATTTCAAACCCTCGGAAGCCCAAATAGGAACTACCTTCGCATATATCTCGGAAGACAGAATCAGACTAAGAATCGGAAAAACAGCAGACGAACGTTTAACAAGAGAATTAGGTTATTGGATTAGAAAATATACTTAATAACACAAATCTAATTAAGGAAGATAAAAAATCCTATGAAAGAATTTGAAATATGGGCTAAACAAAGTTTACAAGAAATAATAACTACTTTTCCAATAGCTCCAACACAGGGGGGCGAACTTGAATTCTGCCCAGAGGAAGTTCTAGGAAGATGGCTTGATCCAAGCATAGAAGAGATACGCAAATCTGCTGGAATTGCATGCACGGAACTTAAAATGTATTTCGAAGGCAGGGGAGGTTTTTACATTAGCGATGATTCCTGCCCTTCAGTTCTATCGTTAATGAAAGGAATGAGAATAAATAATATACAAATTAGATTCTGGAACGAGAAAGGATGGGAAGACATCAAAAGGGAAGAGATAGTGGAAGAAATATTTTCTAAAAGATATTGCTTGTATTCCGGATGTTTACAATTCGGAGAAAGAGGAAGCTATTTGGAAATGCATCAAAGAGAAAAAGACAAAAAAAACTTAAAGTTAACAATAGAAGGCAGACAATATAAGAGAACTCAAGAGGTAATTGATTAGTTTAATACTATTAAACAATTTTCTTAAAAAATATTATTTTAATTCTCTTCTTTCTTAAAATTTGCCCGAATCTTAATAAATTTATAATGTGCCTCTTTGGTTTCTTTACCACATTCGGCACACTTTTCCTCCAAAGTATAACCGTGCTCCGGACATTTCTTTAAAATCATTTTTCTTTTTTCACCTCAAAAAAAGCCCCAAATTTTTTAGCTCTAAATTCAATTTCCTTCAAAAATCCATCGACCTTGGTAGCAGCAGATTTAAAATCAGAACTTTTTGCAGCTATTGAAAAAAAACCACTACCAAGATAATGGACTTCAGCGTCCTCAATTTCAAGAATTTCTTTTACTTTACTAAGTCCATCGGACGCGTCACTTCTAAGATAAAATTTTCTCTCAACTTTCTTTTCTTTAATAGACTTCTCAAAAAACATTTGTGCAATTTTCTCAGATAATTCCGAATTTACGAATTCTTTCAATAAATCAGGATTAGATTCAAGTTCATCAAAAAAATCAGCGACCGAATATTCTGCCCTCATTTTTGAAACGACCTTCTCCGCGTCTTCGCCAGCAATTTTTAAAACATTTACAAGTGCCTTTTCTTTTTTATAAGCTTCCAGAATTCTGTCTCTTTCCTTCGTAGTCACTCGCCTGAAACTTAATTCTACATGATCAGAATAAATTTTCAAAATCTTGCAGACAATTCTTCGACCAGCAGAAACATAATCTCTCAGATTCCTTATTCTCCCCGCGGCAACTTCAGACATAACAATAGTTCCCTGTTTCTCTTCGCCGTCAATTCTGCAAAAAACTGCAGTCCCTTCTATCTTGATAACTTCGCACAAAACTAAATCGTCTTCCTTAATCACAAAACCAAAAAAAGAGTTTCATATATAAACTTTCACATTGGAGTGCTAAAAAAAAATCAATTAAGAATTCTATCCACAAATGCTCTGATTCGTATTTTTCCACCACCATTTATTACAAGGAGCCTGTTACAGGCAATACATTTAACTCTTGTAGATGATTTTCCAAAGACTACTTGCTTGTTCCCGCACCTCGGACATATTATTCGGACAAATTTACCACGACTATCACCCATTGAACGATGTAAAAATGAGTTTTCTTAAACTTTTCTATATTAAACCTTGGTGACCTCAATCTCGAGAACCTTTTTCAGCTCTTCAATAAATACTCCCTCTTTATCTCTGGAAATCAAACATCCTGCCGCATTAGGATGTCCTCCGACTTCTCCGCCTAATGAAATAACGGCCCTATGTAGAACATCCCTAACATTTCTGCCTTTTCTCCCCGAAAGTCTGGCTGACACCTTTATCCTTTCCTGATTATAAGCTAAAGCGACTATCATTACACCTTCTGGATACGCTGGAGAATGAGAAAGGATTGATGCAACAGTACCGATTATTGTGTCTTTGACTTTATCGCGCGCATTTATTATGAGATATCCATTTCCCTCTATTTTCTCACTCCCTCCACTAGAAATTAATTTAAGCGCGCTCATTAAACTATGTTTGTATTCTATATAAACTCCTTCAGCTTTCTGCTTCAGCTCCTTGCTTCCAAGACAAAATCCTAAAGCAATCTCCGGTTTATCCATTCTGCTACAGGCATTTATGAGCGCTGAAAGTTCCCTTGCATCCTCCATCCTATTAAAGAATTTAACAAGAAAAATATTCCCAACCAAGTTATCATGATTAAACTCTCCGGATTTTGCTATTTGCAAAGCAACAGAGGTTATTAACTTCGTCATTTCAGAATCATTCAGTTCATATAATGCCTTGAACTGTCCACCCTCTAAAAAAATTCCGGAGTCTCTCAATAATCCAAGGACTCCCTCGCGATTTCCAGTAACTCCCGGAATAAATGGAGAAGACGAGTATTCTAAAGCTCTGTCAAGCGGTCTCGTCGACGGATAAATCATCAAGCCCTTTTTCACAACAGTTTCAGAGTCTGCAAGAATTTCACTAAAAGTTTTTCCTATATTTTTTTCATGCAAATCTCCAACCATTCCCAAAACAGCAAGACTCGCCAGGTCTTTATTTCTCGAAGACAGACTTTTTGCAAAAAGATAACAAATTGCTGCTGCTGAAACTGGCTCCTCTTTCTCAAGAACAGGATTAATCATAAAGACGTTTCCTGGAATTTCTTGAACTATTTCGTGATGGTCAAAAACGAAAATCTCTGTTTTCTTTCTTGCCAAGTAATCAAGACTTCCCGAAGCCAAATCAAGAAAAATTAAAACATCTCTGTCAGATAATGAATCAACAAAATCCTCATCAAGACCCTTTACTATTTCGAGTGAAAATTTTTTATCCCATCTTGCAAGAGCCTTTGAAAAAATCGCGCCCGAAGTTATTCCATCGGTATCGAAATGACTAACAACTTTTATTTTTTTAGTTTTACTCAAATAATCAATCTTCTCAATAGCCTCTTTTATCTTTTCCCTCAACACATGACAAAAAATACCTCTTCGTTTTTAACTCTTGCGCATTAATTCTCAATTGCATCCATTCTTTTTATAGCCCAGAGCTTCTTGGTGAGCGCTCTTGAAGAACCATAGTCATGCTTATTCTTTCCTATATGCACTTTAAGACGTTCAACTTTTCTTTGAACACTTTCCTTATCTGAAACAAAAGGAACTCCCTTTTCCTTCAAAACATCAGTTATTCTTTTCCCTAAAAGAACAGATTTCGGGATTCCATGCTTATCTCTTAAAACCAGACCTATTTGAGCGGGAGACTTCCCTTCTCTAGCTAAATCGATGATTATCCTCTCCATCTCATCCAATTTAACCTTTACCCAACCTGGTTTGCTTGCTTCGGACTTCTGTTTCTTCTCGCTTTGTTGAATTTCTGTCATTCAAACATCACGAAAAGCTCCCTTAAAAACTTTTCCAGTGCAAAACGCAACTAAAAAACTGATATTACGGCCCTTGAAGAAAAATTGCTTTCAAATCATAACTGATAGATACGCAGGTTATCAAGATGGAGTTAGGAAAGCGTTTAGAAATTGAGGTAATGAAAGAAAGGTTAAGCATACCTCAATAGTCGGTAAGAGAAAAGTTGTAAATAATAATGCAGTAGAAAGCCACCATACACACCAAAAGGAATTTCATAAAGTAAGACGAGGAGTTACAAAAGTTCAAGAATACCAAGATGGATTTAAGGTATTTCATAATTACGTGAGAAAAAACAGCCGACAAAACCTAACTCCTGCAGATAAATGTGGAATAGGAATTAAAGGAAATGCGTGGGAAACTCTACTCTTAAACTCAATTAAATCACAACAAAATATTAAAAGTCAATAAGTTTGAAAGAACAATGGAAAAAAGATATTTGTTCAGGGGAGAACCTGTCAGTTTTGAAGAGGCGTTCCCAGAAATAGAGGAAATTAAGATAACTGGGACAGAGGGAGATGTTGGTCAAAAGCGTAACATTTCAGCAGGCAAAAATAATTGGGGTGTCTCTTGTAGCAATCCTCTTTGTAAAGACAAGGGATATAACGTTAAGTTGGGAGATTTTATTTCTGAAATGTATAGAAATAAGGAAACTTCAAAAAAGGGCTTAATATCATGCGGAGGATATGAAAGTATGGGGAGACATAATACAAGGAGATGTATTTATTTTCTGAACGTTGAAATAGAAATAAAATATAAAACTCCCGATAATCGACAAGAAACAGAAAATTAATCAAAACACCCTAATCTGCGACACTCCCGCCCGTAGCAAATTTTATATACCCTTCATTCTCTGAAAAGGAAAGCGCACCCTTCTGCTCGCGGTCAGCAAAAGGCGAGCTTCAGAACCGCAATAACGCGCAAAAATTATTTAGCGCAGTCGAATAATATTCGATAAACTCAGGAGAGTTACATGAAGTTACCTAAAGAAACGGAAAGATATTGCCCGTATTGTAAGAAACATACTACTCACGCAGTCGGGACAGCAAAGCAGAGAGCACGTTCCGCAACAGACCCAATGTCCCGAGGTTCACCGGCAAGAAACAAATTAAGAGGACTGACAACGGGTTTCGGAAATATGGGAAAACGTTCCAAAAAGGGAGCGAAAGATTGGAAAAGAAAAGTAAAAACTACAAAAAGAATAACTCTTGAATACAAATGTAAAAAATGTAATAAAATACATCAAATAAAAAAGGCAATTCGCTCTGGAAGAATTCAAATAGGAGAAAAAATAACAAAGTAAAATGGCAGAAAAAACGATGAAACAGAAAGTGAAGACGAAGAAAAACATTAAAAAGAGATTCTACGAAGTTTCTGCACCCCTTATCTCAACAAAAATTAGTTTATATGGAGAGAGCGAAGAATTTTTCGACGGAAAAACCGTAAAAATAGATTTGACAAAATCCCTCAGAGGAAAATCCCTTGAATTAAAATTTAGAATAAAGAATGAAAACGGAGCCCTCATTGGAACACCTGAAAGTGCAACACTGATTATGTCTTACATAAAAAGAGTTATGAAAAAGGGCACGGATTACTGTGAAGATTCTTTTGAAACGGAATGTCGAGACTGCAAAGCAAGAATAAAACCCTTGCTCGTAACAAGAAGAAGAGTTTCAAGAGCGATTCTACGCTCTTTACGGGAAGAAACGAAAAGATTTCTCGAGGCACACTGTAAAACTAGAACTGCACAGGAGATTTTCTCAGATATAATCACAAACAAAATTCAGAAACAACTTTCTCTAAAACTCAAGAAAGTTTACCCTTTAGCTCTTTGCGAAATAAGAGTTTTCCAAGTTCTAAACTAATTTCAAAAATACAAAAGTTCAATAAAGATTACTATTTAACTAATAGCCCTGCCCGGATTCGAACACCGTAAAGCTTAAGCTTGAGGTCGTCGCGGAGCTTTGCTCTGCGTACGCTTGCAATCTCATCAGAGTTGCAAGGTGAGAATCAGTAGCCCTGCCCGGATTCGAACCGGGGTCTCGGGCGCCAAAGGCCCGCATACTTGACCACTATACTACAGGGCTATAGAAAAACTACGACAACTTCGCTTTATAATATTTGCTGAAAAACAAATCTTCATACTCAATACTGTTCCTTATATCTGCCACGACGCTCAACTTTCTTAAATCGTTCAATAACTTTAATAGAATTTTCACTCTTTTTGTATCCTTTCAAAATCGCGGAGAATAATTTTTCTGCGTTTTCAAAGTGTTTTGCTTCGAGAGCTTGTTTTATTAAATGCAAATCTACTGCTTTATCTTCTATTTTTCCGTTCGCGAAACCCAGCCCATAATCTATAATGTATAGTTTATCATCCTTAAGAATCATATTCGAAGTTGTTAAATCTCCATGAATTATATTTGCATCGTGCAACTTGGAAATACTTTCTCCGATTTGAATGCAAATATCTTCCGCATTTTTAAGAGAGTCTAAATGTTCAGAAAGTTTTTTACCATCTATAAGTTCCATATTTATCTCTTTATTTTTTTCATCTATTTTTAGAATTTTAGGAGTCGGAATTAATTTGAAAGACTTTTCCAAAAGTCTCGCCTCAGACCTCGTGCGAAGTTTTCGGATTTTTTCGTCGAGTTCTGGAAAACGATAAGACTTTTTCACGCGACGTTTTAGAACCATATTTCCTTCTCGAAAAATTATCGCTTCTGCTCCGGTCTGAATTATTTTTTCCATTATCAAAACCTCATCTTTTTACCAAACTTCTTAGCCATTTTCATCATCGTTTTTTGATCCATCTTTCCTTCGCTCAATGTGCTTTGAGATTTTATCATCTCGTTTAGCATTTTCCATTGTTTAATTAACATTCTTACATCAGTGGTTGTTGCTCCCGAGCCGTGTGCGATTCTTTGAATTCGCGAAGTTTGTTTTTCGAGAATTTCCGGGTTCTCAATTTCTTCAGGAGTCATAGAATTTATTACATGCTTCCAGCGTTTAACTTTTTGCTGTTGCGATTCTAATTGCCCCTCCGGAATTTTATCTTTAACTTTTCCAAAACCGGGAATCAACGACATAACTTTGTCCATTGAACCTATTCCTTCCATTCCTTCCAGCTGCGTTTGTAAATCACGTAAAGTAAATTTTCCCTCTTGAAGTTTTTTTTGTTGCCGCGCAATTTCCTTTTCATCCATTACGCTATGAATTTTTTCCATTAGGGATTTCAAATCACCCATTCCAAGAAGCCTTGAAAGAAAAGATTCAGGTTCAAAAGTTTCTAAGTCACTCATCTTTTCTCCGTTTCCAATAAACACTACAGGAGCGCTAACTTCCGCGCAAGCTGTTAGAGCTCCCCCCGCCTTCGCCGTCGAGTCCATTTTCGTGATTATCACTCCAGAAACTCCTGCGCTTTCTCTGAAAAATTGAGCTTGCCTTTTTGCAGTCTGTCCTATATCTGCCTGCATAACAAGAAAACTTTCCGTGGGCTTAACAAAACCATTTATCTCTTCAATTTCAGAAACCAGTGCTTCATCCATAAAATCTCTTCCCGCGGTATCAATTAAAACCAAATTATACTTCTTTATTTCGCTCTCGTGCTTTTTCCAAACTTTCGCAGAATTTTTCTCTTCAGTTTCAATAAAACAAGGTACATTTATTTTTTCACAAACCTGTCTTAATTGTTCAGACGCCGCAGGTCTGTGTACATCAAGTCCGACAGTGCAAACTCTCCAGCCACGTTTTGCATAATAGTTCGCAATCTTTCCGATAGTTGTAGTCTTTCCCGCACCATAAAGCCCAACAAACATAAACCTGTTTTCCTTCCCAAGAACTAAATCGCGCCCGCCTCCTAAAATTTTAATTAACTCGTCATGCAATAATTTTATTACGTGCTCCTTTTTCTCAACCCCTTTAATCCTTTCATCAAATGCATCTTTCTTTATTTTTTGAGAAATTTCCATTACTAATCTAACGTTTACATCGGCTTCAATCAGAGCCCTCTGTAAATCCCGAACAATTGTGTCAACAAGAGCTTTATCAAGAAAAACAGCATTCGCTATTTTGTCAGTTACCTTCCTTATAGCTCCACCAAGTTTATCCAACATTAAAAATAGAGAAAAACATCAGTTAATAAGATTTGTGTTCAACTAATTTTACAATTTTTTACATTGACAAAATAATTTCAAAGTCCAAACAACTAGTCCAACCCTAAACCTTTCAGAACATCCTCTTTTCTAAATTCTTTCAAGTCGTCATATTTTTGACCGGTTCCTAAAAACAAAATCGGCTTCCCCGTTACAAATCCGACAGAGAGTATAGCTCCGGCTTTTTCATCTATATCTGCCTTAGACAAGATTATTCCATCAATACCGACGCTGTCGTTAAATCTTCTCGCCTGCTCAGTTGCATCATTACCTGTAATAGATTCGCCGACAAAAATTTTAAGATTGGGCTTGGAAACATGAACTATTTTTTCCATTTCCCTCATTAAGTTACCTTGTGTGTACATTCTTCCGGCCGTGTCAATTAAAACCGCTCCGAGTTTATTCTTACGAGCGTATTGTATCGCATCAAATGCTACCGCTGCAGGATCTTTCCCGTATTCTGATTTAATAATAGGAACGCCTATTTTTTTTGCATGTTCCTCGAGCTGTTCAATAGACGCTGCTCTGAAAGTATCCCCTGCACCAAGAACACAGGAGATTCCTTTTTTCTTCAAATGGTACGCAAATTTCGCAATACTTGTAGTTTTTCCCGCGCCATTTATTCCAAAAAACAATACGATGTATGGCTCGATGCTTTTCTCTATCTCTGAAAAAATATTTGCTCTTTCATTCAAAACCTCAGAAATCGCGTTCTTCAAACTTTCAAGTATCGCTTTTTCTTCTTCTCCTTTTTTCACATCAATTCCAACCAAGTCCCTCGATAAATCTTCCCTAATTTTATCAATTACTTCTAAAGCAACATTGTTTTCCATCAAAGATAATTCAAAATCAACAAACATTTCATCAAAATCTTCTTTTTTCAGAACGCTTGAGGATAGTTTTTTCTTAAGTCTTGCAAAAAAACCAATGCTTCCTTTCTCTACAAATTCTTCCTTTAGCT
>CAYXWK010000013.1:0-8740 GCA_964468785.1 Candidatus Woesearchaeota archaeon | reverse complement strand
ACGTATACTTAATTCGAGATTTGACAAATCCTGAAGGATTAATCGGAACTGCTATAGCTGGATACAGAATACATAATTCTCCTTTCGACACTCACGGAACCGCTATAAACTTCAAATTTGATGGGGAGGAATTTCTTCAATGGTCTGGAGATTCAAATTATGAAAAATACTTTTTCAAAGACGTTATTCCTTCCTGGAGCGGAAGTGGAACTGGATTTGAACTTGCGATAAATCCTGAGACAAATACCGGAATAGCTGTTGGAACAATAGGAAAATATGCCCGAATAAACCCTCCATACTTGAGACAATTGACTGCCGTTAAATTTGAACCAAATGAAAATCAGGTATGGAAGAGATGGAATGCAGGAGAATGGGTTAATGGAAACAACTGGCCTCAAAGCACACCCGGCGCTGGACAGGTAGCTTGGATTTTAAATCCAAATCCTTTAGACGCTTCAACAAAAGAGTACGATATTCCTGAAATAGTTCACCTCGAGGGAACAGAAGAATTTCTGATAATTTTCGAATATAAAACGCCTACAAAAATAATCGGCTCCGCAGTATATTCAGAAAGTCCATCTCCTGTTTGGCACCATTTCACCGAAAACGGATGGGAAACTGGAATTAATTACAATTACAAAAACATAGCAATCTCTTCGCAAATAAAAGAAAAAAAATTAATCTCGATAACTGAAGGAAAGGCGTCGTTAATATTCTCTTCTGGAAATAAATTATATTATAGCAATTTTTACCACGAACCAAACTCCGTTTTGGAAGGAGTATGGAGTCCTCCAGAAATGATATTAGAAAACTCTGAAGAAATAAAAGAGTTAAAAGTTACAAAAGACATTCAAAATAATCTTTGGATATTATTCAAGGGACAAAGCTCAAACTTAAAACTTATCAGACAAATAAACAATCAATGGACTGAAGTAGAAAACGTATTCTCCTCTCCAAAAGAAATAGAAATTCTCTCTTTTGATATAATAGATGAAGCCCCTCTGGCATTTATCTCTCTAAAAGAAAATAATTCCAGAAAGGTTTTTCTGCTAAAAGAAAATGAAATAGAACAAAACTCATTTGAAAATGAATTCATTCAGAATCAGATTCCACTCGAAAGAATAAAATGGAATTCTTCATTGATTAGCGAAAACGCCTTCGGGGTAATGGCTCCATCAATAGGCGTAACTGGACAATTTGAACTAAGTGAAGACGATTATCTATTCCTCCCGCAAAGCACACTATTTTCAGTTTCAATAATGAATGTTGAGGAACAGTTTCAAACGTCTCAGGGAAATAGGTGGGGACATTTCGCAGATTATTTCTATTTTCCGGGAGGTGCGGCAGTCTACGAAAATAAAAGCACAGTTTATATAACGAACAGAATGGTTGGAGTTTCAGGCTCAAGCTCAATAGAAAATGAAGGATACATAACTGCGTGGAATTACGAACCGGAAATAAGAGACATACGCACAGAAGACTTATTCGCGAACGTTCCGAGTTTAAATGGAAATTATTCTGTAGAAACCTATAGTTATGGAGAACAAATTTTTTCAAGAGGATTATCCTTCGGAACAGACCTGACAGTCGATAAAAATAGAGGATTACTAATAGTTTCAGATTCAGCAAAAAACAAACTTTTGGTGTATGATATTGAAAATCTAGAAAATTTAATTGGCAACGAAACACAAAATAATTTCCATAGAATCAGTTTCATCGAGGATAAGATACCATCTCCAGACAAACAAAGAGCAACTGCTATAATAAATTCAATGATTGAGCAGGAATATTTAGGAAATTTCACCCAAGGAAATTACGAAAAATTATACTGGATAGAAATCGACGAACAAAGAACACTAAATTTTATTAGGGAACATCCTGAGTGGAATCTGATAAGTTCAGATTATAACAAAGGTTTATTCCTAAGACTCGTATCGCAAAAATTCAAATTATATCGCGAAGTGCCAGTTTTCCTTTATGAACTTGGCGGAAAAGGAAAAGATTTAGGAGAATTTGAACTGCCTTACGGTCACGACATCGGACTCGACGGAAATCTTTACATAGCAGACAGCGAAAATAATCGAATTCAAAAATTCACGTTTAATGAAGAAACTACAAGATTTGAAGCAGAATTAGAGTTCGGAAAAAAAGGCAGAGGATACGGAGAAATGATAAATCCTCTTGGAGTAAGCGTAGACAAGAAATATAATTTAGTTTTTGTAACAGTTCCGACAAATAATAAAATAATGATATTCTCAAATGAAGGAGAATTCATAACAGAATTTTCAACATGGCAAAACGACGAAACAGAAAAGACTTTCATCTCAAATTCCGGAATAGCAGCCGACGGAAAAGGAAACTTTTATGTTTCTAATTTAATGTCTATTGAAAAATTCTCAATAGTAGATGCAGAACCTGAAATATTTTACAGCTCGATAAGCGAAAATTCTTCAGAAATAACAATAACTGCAAAAGATGACTGGGGAATAGGAGAAATAGAAGAAATCGAATTGAATTATCTTCTGGAATACGAAAAAACAATTTATCTTGAAAACAATTTTTCAGAATATGGCGAGATAACAATAATCGTGGAAGACTCTGGAAACCATTCAAAAATAATACATATCACAAATAACTACGACGGAGATATTTCAGAAACCGATGAAGATATTGAAGAAGAAAATGACAATTCAAATCAGGGAGGGACGTCCAGCACACAAACACAAAGTTCTTCACAAATTAATAATCCGTCTGTAGAAATTCTAACAAGCAATTGCAAAGAAGATTGGAAATGTACTGAATGGAGTCAATGCTCTGGAGAAATAAAAATTAGAACTTGCTATGATAAAAACGCCTGCAGAACATATAATTTAATGCCTCAAACAACAATGGAATGCTTTTCCTTTGACAAAAATAATGAAAACTCTCAGAAATACATTTTTTTATTGCTGTCCATCATAATAACAGTTTCAATTTTCTCAATTATTATAACAAAAAAGACAATCAGAAATCTTTTTAACCTGTGAAAGTTTCTATCGATATGCCAAAGACTTTGGGTATTGTTTCGATAAAGGGAGGTGTAGGAAAAACGACAATTTCTTCTTCGCTCGCGGCAGATTTGTCAAACCATTTTGGAAAAAAAGTTCTATTAGTCGACGCGAATTTTTCCGCTCCAAACCTTGGACTTCACATGGATATAGTCCGTCCTGAAAAAACAATCCATCATGTCCTCGACAGAAAAACAAGAATTAATTCTGCAATTCAAAACAAATTTGGAGTAGACATTCTCCCGGGAGAATATGTATATAACAACAGAATTAATTACCTAAAACTAAAAGACCATCTCAAACAGATAAAAAACAACTACGATTTCATAATAATAGATTCTTCTCCCTCTTTGAACGACGAAGTTTTATCGACAATTCTCGCCTCTGACAAAATTTTTGTAGTCACAACTCCAGATTATCCTACAATTTCCTGCTCGCTTAAAGCTGCTAAATTGGCAAAACAAAGAGGAAAACCCATTTCCGGAATTATCATAAATAAAATCAGAGACCCTGCCTATGAACTCTCTCTGAAAGAAATTGAATTAACAACAAATATTCCGGTAGTATCAAGAATTCCCGACGATAAATCAACTACCCGCGCACTTTTTACACGCATACCTGTGTCAGTATATAATAAAAAAACAGGATTTTCAAAAGAGATTTCAAAATTAAGCGCAGCCCTCACAAACTCAAAAATGAAATACGACTTGTTGAAAAGAATTTTTCCGATAAGTATGAAAAAAGAAGAAGTAAATAGACAACTAATGAAAAAAGAATTCTACAAAAGGAGTTTTGAAGAATGAAAAATGAAAATTGTTTGTTTTGCAAAATTTCCCGCGGAGAAATTCCTTCTAAAAAAATAAAAGAGTCTGACAATTTTATCGCAATTCTGGATATTTACCCAAAGGCTGAAAGTCACACTTTGATAATTCCGAAAAAACATTTTGTAACTCTTCTCGATTTACCAAACAAACTTGGAAACGAACTTTTACAATTTTCAAAAGAAGTGGCGAATGATATCGTTGAAAAAAAGAAAGGCGACGGTTTCAACATAATTATGAACAATCTTCCTCCTGCCGGACAAATAATAGAACACGCACATATCCATATAATTCCGCGAAAAGAAAACGACGGATTAAAAATTATTTCCTAAGAGATGCTCTGTCAATTTTTTCCTCAATTCTCTTCAGACTTTCCTCAATAATTTCTATCTTCTTGAGCTTTTTTCTATTAACAAAAAAGCTCGATATGTGAAACACAATCCAAATAACAATAACTATGCCTATGGCCTGAAGCCACTTGCCTATCGCACCTAAACTATCTAATATTTGCACAGGATCTGACAGTTCAACCATCACCTAATCTAAATCAACAAACTTAAATAGGTTTTGTTTTATCTCTTCACGGCTCTGTAGCTCAGTTGGTTAGAGCGCCGCTCTCATGTGATAAATAAACACAATTTATCTGCGAAAGGCGGAGGTCGGGAGTTCAAATCTCCCCGGAGCCACTATCTCTTAAACAAAGTAACATCCATCGTAGAAATGTTTGTTTTCCTTCCGTCAACTTCAAAACTCTCGCTACCGAAAGAAACTGACTTAACGTTCGCGCCCTCAAATGACCTTTTGACAATTTCAACAACATCCACCGCTTTTGAAATAAACTTCCCTCTTGAACGAACAACAACTTCAGAAGAGTTTGGTTTAGAGAACTGAATCATAACTCCTTTTACATAATTTACTAACGGCTTAGAACCAATAAATATTTCATTAATGTCGCCTTTTTGTTTTGAAGAAAAATCGTCTATAGAATGGTTCTCCTCACTCATTTTGCACAGCTGTCTGCTTCTGTTGTTTCTTCAGCATAGAAGTAATACATCCAGCAACCTTATTACGAACGCTTTTATAATGCATAGACCCGCTCAAAAGTTTCTTGTTATGCTCAAAATCTGTACTGAATCCTGGCGCAGTCTCAACTATTTCTCTTGCCGCCTTCCTTATCATAGCAGATTTTATTCTCCCCATATACCTCTGTAAAATGAAAGTTATTTAAAGTTTTGCTTCTCAGCTCAACTTATCCCATCTGACCAAGTTACCCCACTCTTTCAGATATTCACGAGCTTTCTTATTCAAATCACCAGTAGTAATCAAAAAAGCAGGGAGTTTGGTGCTTTGCGCCTTTTGCCACGCAACAACTAAATCGTTATCAGTAGCACTTTTTTTATCCTTGGCGATAAGATAAAATTCTTGTTTACCCAAAAATCCGTCAACTTTAACTCTCGCCTCAAATTCTTTTTTCTTTTCAAAAAATTTCTCCACAACTTCAATATTTTTTCTATTCAGAAAATCATTGACTTCCTTTCCAAAAGCTCCCTCAACAATTTTACTTTTTTTTTCAGGAACATTACTTGAATTTTCATGTTTAACATCTTCAATATGTCCCATAATCTTCTTTTCCGGAATACTCTCACCGGAAGATTTTTCAACCTCTTTCTTTGTCTTCCCAGAATTGGTTTTCTTAGAAAAAACAGAAATCCTCTCCTGTAAATCTTCATCATTAAGAGCAAAATACTTCCAAAAAACCTTTTCGTTTCCATCTATAAATAGTCTAAACGGGACTGCAAAATCTTTCAACGCCCTTAAAGCAACTCTTATAACAGGTTCCTGCTTCTCATCTTCCAGAACAAGTTTCTCCCTTAAAGCACTATAGGCTTCTCTTTCTCTCTGATTCAAAAACTTCACAAAATTCTCTAACATCTGTTCCTGCCCAGGTAAGTAATACAGGGGAGAGCTTCCAACCTTCATATCACTTATTTTCACCTTGTCTTCAGACTTTAACTCTGAAAGAAACGCTGCAGCAAAAAGAGGAGAAACATTCAAAACTTTTGAAATTTGAACTGGTAAGCATGGTCCCTTCACCTTCATAGTTAATAAAATTTTCTCCTTTTGTTGAGTGTGTAAATCCAAATCTGGCATCATTTACATAGAAGTGCCCGCATTATAAAATTATGCTTGAAACTATACCCTCATCCACGCGACCTCATAATAAGTAACGTCGCTCTCTTCATCAACAACCCCGAGTAAAAGTTTCTTTCTCGTGGAATGCGCCACTCTGCTTTTTGCCGCAAAATCGTGCCAGTTCATTTGCTCGTTTTCCCTCACAGAATAAACTATCCATTTAGCATGATCTTCTCCGGGTTTCACACCTTTCTCATAAACTCGAAACTCAGCACCAAATTTCAGAGCAGTCTTGACAATATATCCTTTCTTACGCAAGTCGGAAAAAACCACGAGCTTAGTTTCTATTCTCTTGTCTCTCCGCTTAACTTTTTTTATTAGGAAATCTTCTTCAACAATTTTATTTCCTGAATAAATTTCCATCTTTCCACGCATAGCTAAATAAATTGCTTCGAATCCAGAATATTCTATTTTACTTCCAACTTTTTCACCAAAAAGAGACTTTTCGTAAAGAGAGAAAGCTTCAGAAGATGTAGAAACTATTTTTTCCCCGATAAAATACGACTTAATCATTTAAAAGAAAAAGTTCCAGATTATTTAAGCTTATTCTGTGCCTTGTTTAGCAAACTTTTTTAAACGCTCCTTCCAACAAAAATGAATGTCAGAATACGGAGATTTCGAAGAAATAAAAGATGAAAAAGAAAGTAACACCGAGCAAGAAAACGAACAGCAAATTATCACAAGAGTAAAAGTTCCGCGCAAAGGAGAATTTATAGGAATTGTTCTACAAAGGCTTGGAGGCAATCGCATGTCAATAAAAACTTCAGACAATAAAACAAGAAACTGTCGCGTTCCTGGAAAGTTCAAAAGAAAATTCTGGATTAGGGATGGAAACTTCGTTATTGTTCGTCCCTGGCCAGATGACGACGACAAAGGCGATATAGTCTATCAATACCGCCCAAACGAAATAATTCAGTTGAAGAAAAAAGGCCTCACCGATAATCTGAATAACGAATTCTAACTTTCTATGAGCAAAGAGTTATATCTGTCAAGAATTTCACGAACATCTTCAGTTATTATCTTGCTTGAACGTTCTGGATAAATTTCCTTTTGTCTGATAAATACATCTATCGCTTCTCTCTTTGAAATATCGCAATAAAAAATCATTGCGAGAGCAACTTTTGCGGAATTTGAACTTAGAGGATCAAGCCTCGGAGCAATTAAAAGAAAGTCTAAGTCCGAATCAATTCTATTCTCTCTAGCGCCACTTCCAACAACGCGCACCTCCGAAATTTCGTAATTTTTAGGGTTCTGATGTAAATGTAGTCTGCTAAGCTCCGCAATTTTTACATATGCGCTCATCACATTCTCAAATCCGCTGAAAACTCTCTCAGTGGGATTATTGTTCCCGTCAAAAATCGGAAGAGAATGCTCATAAAATCTCGGAACTTCGTGCGAAATTCTCATCTCACAATTCTCCCGCCCCCTATCAAACGAACCAAATCAGACAATCTATCTTTCACTTCCTTCACGTCAAAATGAACCTGCGTCTGTCCAAACTCTCTGAAAGTCTCCTGCGAAATATGATACTGCCAGAGAAAATAATTATATGAATCGGTGATAGACTCAATTTGTCCGTGAGACAATCCAGTCCGACCCTCAGTTTCAAGAAAATACATTCTGTCAGAGGTCGGTGTAGGTAAGTGTTCAAGCAGTTCAAAATCAAAAGAATCATCACGAATTTTTCTAAGAATCTCCGTCACAATTCCATATTGAACAAGTCGCAAAGGGCCTGTTTTGAAAGAAAGTCTGCTTGACTCACTCTTTTTCTCATCATAAAAAGATATTCCTCTTTCCAAATCAAAATGAATAAAAGTTTTCCCTCGCACATTGTTATCTCCTTTTTCACAAACGCTCCTGGCCCTCCTCCTCTTGCCACTCATCCCAGCGATTATCTTAGAACCTTCATCAGATTTAATCTCATAAACAAGTTGCCTCAAAGCTTCGGGTTTAACGCTCTCATCTCCATAAAGCAATCTCAAATCCATAACTCTAGTCGGAAAAGGCGTCTCTAAATTTGAATTAAATCCGCAAATATAATGCTCTCCAAGAGTCTTATGCTCAATATCTGGGTCGAGAACATCGCCAAGGCTTTTCTCGATTTCTTTCTCAACAACTTTTGCCTCTCTTTCATAATTTCGTCTTCCTGAAACAACTATCTCGACTTTTGACTGCGGACCTTTCTCCAGTCTTCCATCCGAACCTGTCGTAAAAACGGCGAAATCAGAACCTTCAGGATTGCCGAACTCTGCAAAAATAGCATCTCCGAGTCTCCTCTGAAAAGCAGAATTAAACTGCTGCAATCTGGAACCATAATTAAGATAGCTCGTGCTAAGCGGACTCACAAATTTAGGCAATTTTCCTAATCCTTCCATTTTAACTCTCATAATCAAATCCTCCAACAATTATATATAAACCTTTCCATATTGTAACCTCTAACAAGTTACTACAAAAAATCAATTCCAAGCTTATCACTTAATTCTCCCGAAAAATTCTCAAGCATTTTTTCCCCCGCCTTAATTTTCCAGCCCTGATGCCCTAAAACCCAACCGAGCTTAACTAATGCTGTTTCAGATAACATATCCTCTAAAAAAACAACTCCCGAATCTTTCAACTCTCGTGAATTAGCATAAACATACGGGTCAACTCTTCCGTAAGTACATTGAGTGGTTACCCCAA
>CAYXWK010000012.1:0-8811 GCA_964468785.1 Candidatus Woesearchaeota archaeon | reverse complement strand
TTTTTTCGGAGTCCAATGATAATATAATATTATCTAGATTTGGAATTTCTAAATCTTTAACAATCTTCCATTTGAGTAAATCGTCGCTCTCGACTAATACTAATTTGCTTCTATCGATAAATCCCGGAACATTTTCATTTCCTTTTCTTTCATAGACATTTCTTACAATTCCGCGATAAGGATTTTTTGAAGACGAGTCAACACAAAGAGCCATAAAGAGATTTCCTTTTTTTACCCCTACTTTTCCTAAACAGGGTTTCTCCAACATCTCAACACATTCGTTTAATTTTTTCCATTTCATTGCCTGAAAAAATAAACAAATTATATAAATGTTGTTTGTTACAAATCCGAATGATTTCAATAAAGAGGGAAAAAGTTTTGTTAAGGCCGAGAGATATACTTCCATCTTACAAGGATTTTGAAGTTATAGGAACTATAAATCCCGGAGTTTCCAGATTAGAAAATGGAGATATAGTAGCGTATGTTAGGGTAATTGAAAAACTGAAAAAAAATCAAGACGCTGAAAACCAGTATTCGCCAAGAATGTCTGGTGAAGAAAATTTTGAATACTCTATCGATATGTTTCCGATGAAAGAAGTAGCCACACATTCTGAAATAGATTTTTCTTTTGAAGATGGAACAAAAAGACTGAAGTTTATTTCGCATTTTAGAAGAATTGTTCTTGACTCTTCAGGTTTCAAAATAAAAAGTATTGATAAGAAGCCGAGTTTTTTCGGACTTCGCTGGGACGGAGAGCTTGGGGTTGAGGACCCGAGAATAACTAAGATAGGAGACGAATATTTTATGACTTATGTTGCTTTGTCAAAGTCAGGAAACATAACTACTAATCTCGCTGTTTCAAACGATTGTATTTCGTGGTATCGTCGGGGAATAATATTTTCGCATCAGAACAAAGATGTCGTTCTCTTTCCTGAAAGAATAAATCATAAATATTTTGCATTTAACAGGCCGGAGGGAACTTTTGAATTTAGTTCGCCACACATCTGGATTTCCCAATCGGAAAATCTTGAGTTTTGGGGAAACCCTTCATCTATAAAATTGTCAAGGAAAAAATCGTGGGATTCTGGAAGAGTCGGTGCCGGAGCACCCCCAATAAAATTAAAGGATGGCTGGCTGATGATTTATCATGGAGTTATCGACCAGAAAATAAAAGTCGTAAAGAAAAATAAAGAGGATGATGGAGAAAGAATAAGGAATATTTACTGCGCTGGTGCGGCTTTGCTTGACAGGAATGACCCTAGAAGAATAATTTCAAAAACTCGTGAACCTTTCCTCATGCCGAACAAAAAATATGAAAAAGGAACTTTTGAATTCAAAGATGTCGTTTTTCCAACTGGCGTTTTGCCCGATTTAAACGGAAAAGATTTGTTAATTTTTTCAGGTGGCGGAGATATAGTTACGACCGTGAAGAAAATTTCCCTTGAGAGTTTAATGAAACTGATGAAGAAAGAGAAGCAATAGCTTTTTTTTCAAGAATGTTATTTTTAATCAGGTCAATCATTTTTTTAGCGGTAACTTTATAATGGAAATTCTTTAATGCGTGTTCTGCGCCGGCGCGCCCCATTTTTTCCCGTAAATCGTCGTTCTGTAAGAGCATCAAAGTATATTCTGCTAACTGATCTATATTCGCGCGGTACGCGAAAGTTTTTGGCGTCGGAAACTCAATCTGATGTTTTGACTCAAAACCCATCCATGGATAAACCCACTCTTTCTCCAGCTTTACTTCATAATCTACATCGACTAGAAACCCAGTTTTTCCGTGGATTATCGTATCTTTCGGACCGCCGACATTGATTGATATGACTGGCTTTCCGCACGCCTCTGCCTCTAGTTGAATCATTCCAAATCCTTCGAGACGTGAGGGTGCCGCATAAATATCACATGCATTCAGCAAAATTCCTATAAACTCCGGAGAGAGCTTTCCGACGAGCCTTGTTATTTTTTCTTCGAGTCCGAGTTCTTTGATTAGGTTTTCTTCCTCTACTCCGTGGTCGTCGGCGGAGAAGCTGTCCCAAACCTTCATCACATATTTCCACTTCGAAAATTTTGGATTCATTTTTGCGAGAGCACGTAACATTTCCTGAGCTCCTTTGCTGGTTACATCGCCTCCAATTGTTAGAATCATTTTTTCGTCGTCCTTTATGTCAAGAAGATGTCTTAATTTTCTTACTCTTTGGTCTGATTTTGAAATTGGATAGAATGATTTTGGGTCAAATCCTATTGGACAGACATGGATATTATCTTCCTTTACACCATCGCGGATATATGTGGATTTTACCCAGTTGCTCGTCGTTACAAGGAGAGGAAGTTTGTTTAATGTTTCGTGATAATTTGCAACCCAGCCGTCGGCGTTGAACCATGGAATTGGCTGCATCCCGTGAAACAACGGGTCGTGAATTAATCCGGGAGCATCAGCCCAGAATCCGAGTCCGATAACAAAATCTGGCTGAAAACTTAGATAGGACCACTCTTTCTGAATATTGTTTTCTCTGTCGCATGGAAGAACATCAACTCCGTTTTCAATCAGCCCCTTTATCAGATAGTGGCCTTGCATACTCACCCCGTCGGGCTCTGGCGGATGAGGATAAAGCACCATAATTTTCATGGATAAATTAGAAAAAAGAGTTATATAAGTTTTTTCATGCGGACGATTTCTTTTGCAATTTGGAAGCAGCTGCTCTGTCAAGAATAAATGTAACGTTTTTGTGCAGACGGATAAAACTCGCGGGATATTTTGAGGAGATTCTTTTTTTAAGAGAATTGTGAACTGCATCCGATTTATTTTTTCCGAATGCTACTAGAATTATTTTTTTTGCGTTCAGTATATCAGAAATTCCTATAGTTATTGCCATTGACGGATTTTTAGATTGATTTTTGAAATTTGCTTTTATTGTTTGTTCAGATAATTTAATGATTCTTGTTTTTGATTTTTTTGTGGAGCCGGGTTCGTTAAAAGCAATATGGCAGTTTCTTCCAATTCCGAGAATTAACAAATCTACTTTTGGAAATTTTTTATTTAGAGAAGGAAAATTAATGTTTTTTTCAGGAAGATTTATTTTTGAAAACAAATTTTTTTCCATAAACTTTCTTAGCGTATCTGACTTTTCAGAATCGAGATATTCGTCAATATTAAAAGTTCTTATTTTTGAGAAATCTAATTTTTTTCCAGCCAAATTTCTGTAAATTTTAACCATTGTTCTACCTGATGAAAGCCCGAGATAACTTGTTTTTTTATTTTCTATTTGTTTTGCGATAATTTTTGCAACTTCTTTTGTGGCATCACTCTCTGATTTAAAGATGAAAATATTTGGCGAGAACTCTTTTTTCATTCCTTACTGAGTGTTTTTAGATTTATAATTATTCGGATTATGGAGTTATTCACACTAATGGTGTTACTATAAAGTTACAATAGATAGAAAGGTTTATAAAGTAACTATTGAATAGTAAAATATGGAGAATATATTATTTATCGGTGCACACCCGGATGACGTGGAGCTAGGTTGTGGTGGAACCATAGTTAAACACCTTGAGAAAAAAGACGAAGTGTACGTTTTAGTTTTGTCTAAAGGGGAAAATGGTAACAAAAGACACCATGACCGAATAAATGAGACTACTAAGGCTCTATGCTCTGTTGGAGTAAAAAAAGAAAATATCAATGTTTTAGATATCCCTGACACTCGGTTTGATGAAAATAGAAAACGCATTTTTTATGAAATAGAAAAGGCAGTTTTGAAAAATAATATTTTAAGAGTTTACACTCACACGAATAGAGAATATCATCAGGATCACATAACGGTTTATGAGGAGACGTTGAGGGCTGCAAGAAATGTTAGAGACTTGCTAACATACGAATCTAATGCTCATACATTTTCACACTTTTCCCCTAACCTCTTTATAGATATATCAAAAATAATAGCGAAAAAGATTGAATTAATAAAAAAACATTACTCTCAACGAGGGAAAAAATACATGGAGGCTAAAAATATTAAATCATTAGCTAAAGTTAGAGGGTACCAAAGCAGGGTAGGAGATTATGCAGAAGGTTTTGAAATTGTTAGGATGGTTTCTCAATGAACTTATTAATAACTGGTGTTGGAGGTCCTGCTGGTATATGCTTTGCAAAATCTTTGAGCGAAATAAAAGAGTTAAATCTTATTGGAGCTAATGCTGAAAATGATGACATGGCTAAAAAGTTTTTGCAAAGATTTTACATTTTACCTTTTGCAAACAACCCTGACTTTATCAACTATATAAACGAGATTATAAAAAAAGAGAGAATAGATTTATTGATCCCTTTGGTTGATGAAGAACTAAGTGTTGTTTCCGAAAATGTTGAAAAAATAAACTGTAGAGTTCTTGTTTCTCCAAAAGAAACCATTGAGTTAACAACTAACAAGAAAAAAACTTATGAAAAATTATCAAAATTTTTGCCGAAAAGATTCGATAAAGATTTTTATTCTCTCCCTCTACTAGCAAAACCGGCGATTAGTAGAGGCGGTAGAGATATAAATATAGTTCATTCTCAAGAAGATCTAGAAAAATTTGACTCAAATAAGTATGTCTTTCAAGAAATTTTGGAAAGTCCTGAATACACTGTAGATGCTTTATTTGATTTTTTTGGCACTCCTCTGGTGATTGTTCCAAGAATCAGATCAAGAGTAGAAGGTGGAATAAGCGTTACTGGAAAAGTTGTTCTTAACGAAGAGATAATCTCTAAAGTTCGAGAAATTTCTAAAATTTTAAAGTTTGTTGGTCCCGTTAATTTTCAGTTTATGAATTCTAAAGAAGGATTCAAGCTAATGGAAATAAACTCTAGAAGTTCTGGCGGAATGGGTATTACCATAAATTCTGGAGTAGATATTCCTAAATTAGTTTATATGATGGTTAATGGGCTCACTATAGGAGATCCTAAAGTTATAGATGGAGAGTTTGATAATTTCGAGGAGATTTTAGAAAGACAGAGATTAAAAATGGAGGGCGCGAGATGTTAAATGAGTTAATCATCGGATTTATGATAATCGGTTATATCGTACTTTTTTTTGGTATTTTTTTGATGATTCTTTCTGTTTTTAACATATTTCGACATAAAAGCTACAAATTAAATAAACACTACTATCCTTCTTTTTCTTTAATTGTTCCAGCCCATAATGAAGAAGAAGTAATAGAAAGAACGATAAAAAAATTTTTGGAAACGGACTACCCTCTTGGAAAAAAAGAGATAATTGTAATTAACGATGGCTCTAAAGATAAAACGGAAGAAATTGTGAGAAAGTATGCCTCAAGAATAATAGATGCTGAGACAAAAAAAATAAAACATTATAAAAAAAATGAAGGGAATAATTTAACTCTCATAAATAGAAGTGGCGGTGGCAAGGGAAAATCTTATGCTTTAAATGAGGGAATAAATTATTCTGTTGGTGAGATATTTTTGTTTATTGATGCAGATATACAGATAGAAAGAAATATTTTTAACTTAGCTGCAAAGCATTTTTCTGATAAAAATGTCGGGGCAGTTGCAGGTTATGTCGGAGTTAAAAAAAGTAAGAATTTCCTGAATAAATTTGTTGATTTTGAATATGTTTTAGGACAAAAACTTCTTAGACGAGGTTTTAACGTGTTGGGGGTCCACTATATAGTTCCTGGGGGTTGTGCCCTTTTTAGGAGAAAAGATGTTTTAAAAGTTGGAATGTACTGCCACGATACTCTGGCTGAAGATACAGATATAACATGGAAAGTTATGATGGAGGCTAGAAAAGAGATACGGTTCGATCCCAACATTAGAGTTATTGCTGATGAGCCTGCTAATTTGGAGAGCTTGTGGAATCAAAGAGTGCGATGGGCGAGAGGAAATATCCAGGTTACAGTTAAACACCTATCAAAAATAGGTAAAAAGAAATACGGTCCTGGTGCAACTATTTTTTCTCCATTTTGGTTGGTTTCTATTATTTTACCATTCGGATTTTTGCTTGGGACTACCGGAACCACTATGAATATAATCTACGGCTTGTCTAATCCGGGAATAGTCAACTATCTAGGGATCTTTTTGGCTCTTTCTTTCTACGGCACATTGTTCTTAGGGGCTCTACTAAACAAGTTTAAATCGATAGTTGCAGGAATTATTAGCCCAGGCATTCCCGTGTTAATCAACTTTACTTCCATATTGTTTTGGAAGGATGGGATTGTGGGTTTGTTGATATTTCTTGGAGTAGACACATATTCTTTAGCAGTAAGTCTATTTTTTGGGACTTTCTTTTTTACAGGCATAGTTGGAACATATATTTCCAGAAAAGTTTATTCAAAAAACAAAAAAATTGGAGAGTTCTTGCAGTTATTTATCTTTGGATTCTGGATGTTTCAAATTACAGTCATAATTCATGGTATGGTACTAGAGATATTAAAAAAGGAAAACAAATGGATAAGGACAATAAGATGAAGAAGAGATTTGATTATCATATGCATGTGGATGTGACTGATGGAGAACTGAAGATTGATGAGATCATACGAGATGCAAAAAAATTAGGGATAAAATCTATAGCTATTACGGAACATATCTCAAAAAATCCAACTTACGATTGGTTTGAATTGAGAAAAAAAATAAAATCCATTGAAGTTTCTGATCTTAAAATAAAAGTGGGCGTAGAGGCAAAAGTTTTAAATGAATACGGAGAATTAAATGTTAGTGATGAAATTCTGAATGAAGCAGATATTGTTTTAGGGTCGGTTCATGGAAGCGGTGATGTAGAATGGTTGCTTAACTCAAAATGTGATGTGATAGCCCATCCTCAGATTACCTTAGAAAATGTTGATAAATTCGTTAATTGCGGAAAAGTTTTAGAGATAAGCGCAAAATATAAACTGCCGAAAAATATACTTGACAAACTAATTAATGGGACAGAAAATGTTTTTTCTTTTGGCTCAGATGCCCATAAGATTGGAGACTTAGAAAAAGGGCAAAAATATTTTGATGAAATCGTAAAGAGTTACCCCCATATTAAATTTATTTGCTGTTGAAATGAAAAGGACGTTAATTCTAATCTCCACTATAGTTCTTATCTTAATTGCAACACTCTTCATATTAAACTCTGAAAACAAGTGCGAGTTTGTTAATACGAAGATAGAGCAAAGAAACGTCATCCTCAGAGTAGATGACATACAGGCGTACGCGTGGTTCGATTCACAAAAAAAGATTATTGAAGACGCAAGTAAGAGAGAAATTCCCTTAGTATTGGGAGTTATTCCACATGAATTGGAAAGAGATAGAAGACTTTGGAATTTACTAAAAAGAAAAAGGTGTGAAATGGAGATTGCTTTGCATGGATATAGCCATTCTGATGGAGAGTTCGCAAATATTAGTTATGAGGGGGCGCGAGATAAATTGGAGAGAGGTTTAAAAATTTTGAACAAGATAGAACGAGAAGTGATAACATTTATCCCTCCACAAGATCTATATTCGAACGAAGCAGAGAGAGCCATTAAGGATGAAGGATTTTTTTTTATTTCTGGAATTAGTTTAGATTATAGCGACTATGGATACACACAAACTATGTATGACTGGGATAATCATTTATTAGTAGACTATACTGAAATTATAGAACGTTGTGAATTAACCCTAAGTCAAAGTGATAACTGTATCATAGTTATTCATCCTCAAGATTTTGTGTCTGATGGAAAACTCGATCCATGGAAATATTCAAACTATATTGGGCTCTTAGACAGCTTAAAGAAAAAGGACTTCAACATCGTTACATTTAGAGATCTATCTTTATAACACCAACATTAAAATACCTTATTGATTTGACCTTGCAATGAGAGTAAAATACAACTTTTCATCTAAGTTCACGCAGAAAACGAGAAAGCCGTCATATACTAATCAGCACAAAGTTTCTTTTTTTGCGCAAGCGCAGAAAGTGATAGACGAAGCAGATATTTTATTGGAGATATTGGATGCGAGATTTATTGACAAGACAAGAAATAGAGAACTTGAAAAAGAGGTTATCAAAGCCGGGAAAAAAATTGTTTTTGTTCTTAACAAGGCAGATTTAGTAGATATCAATGAACTTAAGAGGACTTACGATTTTAATTCTATAAAGCCTTATGTTTTTTTCTCTTCGAAAAATAAAGTGGGCAGAGTCCGATTGAGAGAAATAATTAATATTGAAGCTAGCAGAATAAAATATGATAAGGCAAGAGTCGGAATAATCGGATATCCTAACACCGGAAAAAGCACGCTGATTAATGTTCTTTCCGGCGGAAAGAAAGCTGCAACTTCATCTCAAGCTGGCTCGACAAGAAATATACAAAAAATAAAATTTAACAATAAAGTAGTTATTCTTGATACGCCGGGCGTAATAACTCCTGGAGAGGAAAACTCAATAAATTCAGCGATTGTGAAGAAACACACGCAAATCGGAGTTAAAAATTATGACAAAGTAAAGTATCCCGATTTTGTTGTCAATGATATAATGATTGAAAATCCCGGAATTTTTCACGACCATTATAAGGTAGATTGTGAAGACGACATTGATGAACTTTTAGAAGTTTTAGGAAAGAAGTGGAATTTTATGAAGTCTGGCGGAAAAATAGACCATGATAGAACTGCGCGAAAAATTCTGAAAGACTGGCAAGAGGGAAAAATTAAAGTTGTTTGATTAAATTATTTTTTTAGAGCTACATCAAAAGAGTGAGACGCCCCAACCGGGCTAGTATTAAAAGTATAACGTACTGGTTTATTTACGTTAATTTATCCAAGATATTAATTTATTTAAAAGTTTCTAATTTATTTATTTTATG
>CAYXWK010000011.1:0-8882 GCA_964468785.1 Candidatus Woesearchaeota archaeon | reverse complement strand
AGAAGATTTCAAATGGGATTGGACAAGAAAAAAAGGGCTCGCTTGTGCGGGTCGGCTCGGTTCTTACTGGTACTCCGACGTCGGGGGCTTGGGCAGGTCTAACGGCAATGGCAGGGTGGTCGTCGTTCGTGCCGAAGGCACGCCTGCAAAAATTAATGCCTTTATTGAAATGTTAGGTAATGATGCAAAATTATAGGATTCCTTCTTGAAAAAATTTAAATAATCCTGCCTCTAAAAAATAAAATGACTGGAATAATTGTTAAATCAAAAATTCGTGAAGTTGCAGATGGTATGAGCGTAGCATCGGAATTTGAGGAAGCCCTAAATAAGAAAGTTCTAAAACTCATAGGCGAAGCATCGGAGCGTGCAAAAGCAAACGGCAGAAGAACCCTACAAGCGCGCGACCTATAAAATTATAAATTACAAAAACTCAAATAAAATATGGCAAAAACAAAATTCCCAACATTCGCAGTAATTGTTCTCATAGTCGCTCTCGTCTGGCTTTTCTCAGAAATTGGTTACTGGAGAATAAATATTCCGTGGATTCCGTTAATCCTGATTATAATTTCAATCGGCTGGATTTTCAATCGATTCTCTAACTGAAAATATAAAAACCTTCTTCTCTAATTTAAGAAATGCCTAACAATAAAGCAAAAGGTTCTAAAATTGAAAGAGAGTTGATTCAATTGTTCACAGAACAAACCTGGCGCGCAGTTCGTGTCGCTGGCTCCGGTGTAGGAGATGATTCTCCTTGCGATTTAATAGCCGCAAAATCTGGAAAAAAAGGATACACTATAGAATGCAAGTCCTCAAAAAAATCAACAATATACATAACAAAAAAGCAAATAGATGATTTCATAACTTTCTCCCACATTCTCGGTTTAACTCCGGTAATTGCAGTCAGATTCAATCGCGAAGGATTTATATTCATCATACCGGAACAGCTAAAAGACACAGGAAAATATTGGGCAATCTCTCTCAAAGACGCAAAAGAAAACGGAAAAAAATTCAGTCAGTTTTTTGAAAATTAGTCACCAGCCAAGACGAGCTTTACATTTTTCCCCAAACTCCTAAAAAATCTGCTCGCAACAATTTTGTTGATTAAAACTCTGCACCTTGAATTACTGCACTACATTCATTCGGCGCGACTCTCTTTCCCTGATAATCTTCACACTTTATATGGTATGTTACTTCTTTATTCCATTCCAAAAGATGTCTTTCACGCGCAATATCTCCACCAACAGTTTCATATGTCAAAGGTATTCCGCTCTCAAACTCATAGTTACAGCTGTTCAGAGAGTAAACACATCTTGCGTCCTCATTAGTTATAATCTTTATGCTTTGTCCATCTCTGAATATTCTCGTTATCATAGGCTCTTGAGTGTCAACAAATACATTAAAAGAAGTCATCGAGGACGCGACATTTCCACCAGAGTCAATACACCTAAAGTAAACATTATGATTTCCTGCTTCACGTGGGAGCGGTTGGAAATGGGAAAATGTTCCAGCTCCGTTCATTGCTATGTTAAATGGACCATTCTCACTCAATTCATAATAACACGTCGCCTTTCCTTCATCTGCACCGTGAGCTGTAGTAACGCTAAGATTGACATTCACAAAAGAAGTTGCTCCTCTTATCTCTCCACTCGGCGCAGTATTTTGTATAGTCAGTGGTTGTGTTCCTCTCAATGTTAACGGCACGCTATATTGCATAGTGTTTCTTCCAATTGTAGCAAGTGGCTGGTCAGAGCATCTAAAGTAGAAAGTATTGTTTTGCCTGTCCTGAACCCCGCTCAACTCTCCCGAACAGGTGAATTGAGAGTTAGGTCCGATGTCTCTCGAACTTGTCGCGCATCTCATGCTATTTTCCATATCAGAATATGATTTATCGCTCTTGCTCCATCTGCATGTAGCCGGCTCGTTAGTATATACTTCAATTGGAACGAAATCAACTTCATATCTCACGGCACTCCCATCCCGTATATTAAAACCTTCAATTACGGGCTCCCTCGTATCTGGTCCGGGCTGCACACAGAACCTGAAAGGCGTAGGCGCGCCATCCATCCCGTTCCCGTTAGCGTCCGCACATCTGACATAAAGAGTAAATAATCCGTTGTTATGTATGGTCGGAGCATCTCCGTCCTCTTCAGGTACAAATGGATTAGGAATTCTAAAGTTTCTTTGCGCATGTTCGTTCGCAAAAAGAGTTGAACCTCCAAACAAATAAGTTCCCGCCCCGTTAAAAGTAGCGTTTGGGTCAAGAGAAATTCTACATTGCGATGGCTCATTAGTTCTTAATCCAAATTCGAGTCGCGAGAAAGGTTCAAGACAACCACCAGGCGCGCCGGGCAGTGTTATTTTATAACCATTTCCTTCTGGAGTATATATTAGTTCACTCGGTTTTAGTGCTTCGTTCCACGGAGTGATTCTCGGAGCATCAACATCTCCCGGATGCGCCCAGACACACACTTCGTTTTCGGTTCCCTTGTTTTTAATTTCACACGCCTGTCCTAAACTCGTACATCTGTATTCAGAACACGGAATCAGAGGGTCTTCGTTACATTTCTCGCAATCTCTTCCACCTATCGGTGGCTGCCACGGCTCACAAATAAATTGGACAACTTCAGATTTTTCTTTCTTGTAAGTTGCCAAAAATATTGCAACACCAATTCCCAATCCCCACATAAACGCAGCAGTTCCGGTAGTCAAAAAAGCAGTAGTTCCAAAATTCTGACCTATAAAATAAAGAGTCGTTCCGACAAAAGTTCCCGCTCCGCCCGCGAAAGCTAACGCTTGTGACTGGCTATCGCTCAATCCAAACAGCCCTCCAACAAGGCGCAAACCTCCGTAAACAATCGCTCCCCAAACAAGTCCAGATGCCAAAGAACTAACGGCTCCTCCAAAAGCAGTTCCACCAAGTTCAGGCCCTACTCCGAAAAATTGTCCTTTGAAAAGTCCGCTTATCGTTCCCGGTCCACTTCCAGTAAGAAATGATTGCGTTTCTGTAACTTTTGGAGCAATCTCTCCAACGCCAAGACCACTATTAGGCAGGCTAGGATCGGGTAACAGCACCTCCGGGTTTGCTAAACTTGATGGAGGCCCTACAAAATCTGCGCCAGCTCCACCACCAGTAAATGTAGAAGGCGTAGGGATGCTTGAAGGACTAAAACTCGGAAGAGTAGGAATAGCCGGATTAATAGTATCAAGGATACCAATCTGCCCACTAACAAAATTCTCACTCATCATAAACGAAATCGCAAAGCTCAAACTAACTAATAAAAAAATTTCTCCTGCACCAATAAATTTCTTAATCATATTCAGCTATCCAGCTTCCGCTCATCGACGCTGTAACCCGGTCCGCTTCCGGCAACTCCGACATAGTTTACTTTCGGTCCGCAGTCACCAATCGACATGCATAATTCAACTCTTGCCTTTTCCAAAGCTCCGCCAGGAAGACAATCGCAATGCTCGACACATTCCCACTCTCCACTCAACAAACTCTTTTCATATTTCACCGGACAAACTGCATTCGCCTGCGCACAAATAGCTGGCGCTTCATCAGTCGCTCTGTTCAGTCCAGGAGGAGTTTTCGGAACACACGAACCTTCAGGAACATTCTTCAATCCGCCTATCTCTTTCAATCCCTGCGCAATTGCACCAAGAGAATTTGCGTCAATAGTTGTTCCGTTCAAAACACTTCCGAACAAAACATATTCAAATCCTGGCATCCACTTGCAGTCACGCACATCTCCGTTTTCACACTGAAATTGTTCTGTTTGTGCAGTGCAATCCTGCCACCTGTTTACTCTGCACGCCGCCTGTGAAAATCCCGTTGCACTGCTTTCAATACACTCTTCCTGCCTAAAGTCCGCACACGGTTCAACAATTATTTCTCCATTATTACAAAGCTGTCTGTATGCTCTGCTTCCCGGCGCACCAGTAGTTCCACCATCGTAAATGCACCAACTCTCTCCGTGAATTTTTTTCTGCCCATTTCCGTCAACACAATTCAGACTTTGACAAATATTGTCTCCATAAGTAGGGTTATTTTTGTCAGCACTTCTGCAAAAGCTTCCAAGCAAATAATTACAATTCCCACAAGTCTTACTATCTTCATTCGAACCACCAAACCCGCACGAATTCGCTTTCTCAACTATTTCGTTCCAATAATTTTTATCCCTTATTTTAGACGCGTCATATATATTTGCAGGATTTCCACAAGTGTCAACAAAATAAACCTCTTCTTTTCCAGGCATACAGACCGTGTTTTCCGTCGGAGAGCAAATGGTTCCAAGTTCTTCGGCAGAACAAAGTTTTCCTGGGTGAAAATCAATTATTCCGTAGTTTGAAAAATTAGTATTTTCCTGCGCACTTACACTTGCAAGAATTGCCGAGCCGGTAACGCTACTCCCGTTAGAACTATTCTGTCCGATAGTTGGTTGAGGTGCGGGCGTTAGTTGTGTTGCAAGTTGTGCGTTTGCACTTTGAGTTGCCTCGCTCGTAGTAGTTCCATAAACAAATCCTTCCACGCAGTTTTCCCTAGTCGTAAATTTACATCCTCTCTCAAATTTGTCCCAATAAACGCATGCCCCCTTTTCTTTGTTTCCGGCGGTTAGAACACATTGAGGAGCATTAGTTATTGTAGGATTCCAATTCGCTTCAATTCCCGCAAATCCTGAAAGTCTCTTACAATTTACCTGCGTAACAAATGCGGCCTGGTCATCAAGAACGCAACACCCAAGACCACAAACAGCAGGTTCTTCAAGACTCCAAGTTCCTCCTTCTTTGTTGCAAGTAAATTGAGGAGTATTATCTAAGCAATATCCCTCTTTGGAATCATAACACCATCCAGTTTGACAGAAAGAAGTTGATTCACAAGCAGTCGGAGGTTGTCTGCTATCTGGGGCACAATGTTCAGCCAAAACATCCTGGCAAGTAAGTCCGGAACGAGTTGTTTCACAACAAACTGTCGCCTGATTAGTTCCAACTATCTCGTTTTCCTGCGCACTCATTCTTACAACAATTGAAGAAAAAATTATAACTCCTAAAATAACAAAGAGTGCAAATCTCTTATCCATTTAATCCCAAACCTCCTGGCCACGCCAAACTTCTCGACGCAAAATTAAATTCTTCCCTCGTCGTAACATCTCTAACTTTGTAAATCGTAGTTCCATCTCCAAGTTTATTTTTGTAAATTACTAAGTTAGGGTAATATGCGTAATATAAATCTGTCGAAGTATCTCCAAGAGTGGCTTCAAAATCTATTATGCTGTGTGATATCGCAAGTATTTCATAAAGTCTGCTCGGGTAATTTACATTGAAACTATTGAATCTTTGAACGTCACCTCCGCGTGAAATTGTCATAGGCGCACTGACTAAAATATTCATCACTCCGGGAATTATATCTACTCCGACACTGCTTTCGTCTCCGCCATCAACTTCAAATCCTCTGCTTTCATAATTTCTTTTCATTTCGGAAAGACATTCCGCAGTTTTTGCAGCAATCATTCCCTCAAGTTCTCTTTCAAAATGTCTTTTTATTAAAGGTTGCTGAACTTTGCACGGCAAATAGTATTGCGCAGTATAGCAGAGATACTTTACTTTATTATCTTGATACATAATATATCCTTCAGGTTCAAGATATCCTCCCTGTTTTGAAAGAATTTCAACTCCTCTCTGAACCTCATCCTCGACGCATCTTTGAATAAATTCCGTTGGTGTAACCTCTCCCGAAATGAGGTTTCTTGCCTGTGGTAAAAACATATAAACAAGAATTCCTGCGACAACAATCACTATCGCGATAATTACAAAAATCGCAACCTGCCCTCTTTTTTCCATCAATGTCAAAGTAAAAATTTCTTTATAATTGTTTTGCTAATTGAGGATGTTAATTTTTTGTATAAATTAATTCATCAAAACAAATTATCTTGGAAATGCGGAACAGACTGCTATTACTGAAGATAAAAATCATCAACCTATGTTTCAAGTTAAATAAAATTATTCACTCTTATATTTTTACAGCGAAGTAAAAGTGATTAAATTTTTCACAATTATTAAGAGATTTATCTGGCAGGGCAATTAAGGATCATCTCCACACAATCTCGAAGACAAGTTTCCCAAGCTTCATCATAACATTCAATCTTAACCTTGGCCTCACATATCTCTCTTTCACGTTCAGGATTTACGCAATTCTGAAAATCTGTGACGCATTTTTCAAGCCCACCATATTCTTCCAAAGCGCTATTGCAATCTGCGACATTATTTTTACAGGTTTCTTCTTCTTTTTCACATTTTTTCTTGTCTTCTTCACACTTCTTTATCATACCCTCAACCAACTTATCCATACGTTTTCTGTCCTTTCCTGTTGGATCTGTTACACCATATTCTGTGAACAATCCAGCCACACATTGTTCAATTCTGTCAACAATTCCTGCTAATCCATGACCGTAAGTACACCCATTCAATTCCGCATCTATTTTTTCTCGTATTTCTTTCTCGCTACATCCTCCATATCGTCGTGTTAGATCGTTCAAACAAACCCCTTTATTTTCTTCACATTGTTCAACACTGTCACAATCGCATTCAGGCACATTCTCACATAAAATCTTTCCATCTTTTAGCGGAACATCGCATGAAATAGATTGGACGCATCTGGCATAGGTATCTAAAAAGCATGAATCAAAACAAACCTCTATTTCGCGCTCATCTTCACATTCATCTCCTCCTCCAGAAGTCGTGCTAAAAAAAAACATCGTCCGAAAATAAAATCTCATATCCAGAAGCACCGACAAAAAGCGCAACGCCAAGAAGTAAAAGAAGATATCTCTCTTTTTTCATCATCCAATAAATTTTTCACAGTTTATATTCTTTTCCCGATTATTGACTTATTTTAAACTCAGTTTTTACGGAACCTTCACCGTTATTAGTCAATATTGCCTCGTACATTCCATGTTTAAACCCTTTCAGGTTTACGGCATGACTGAAATTTCCTCTTTCTTTTACAGATTCTCTGTGGTTGTAAACATTTTCCCTCATAGAATTGTTTCCTTCAAAATAAATTCTATGTAATCTAATTTCAACATCTCCTGAATTTAATTGAGCCGCATGAAACCAGGCTGTTTGTCCATATCTAAACCTCTCAGCAGATACTATCTCTCCTTTTTCCATTATTCCATTCCGATTTAAGTCATTCCATTCTTTACCAGATGAACAGAAAAAAGTTAATTCTGAGTGAGGTTTTCTCTCCCAAGCAGGATTTTCATTAGTCGCCGAGCCTCTAAATCTGCGCGTGCTGACTTGTAGCGAGTTTTCAATAGGAATTGTTCGTTGAGGTTCGTATTTATTCTCGTGTGTCGGCGAAGAACCTCCTAACCTTCTAATCTCATTTCTAAGCTCCTGAAGTTCCCTCCTCGTTCTTTCATTTTCTCTTTCCACTACCTCTCTTTCTCTTTTACTTCTTTCATGAGCTGCAATCTGTCCGAATGCAAACATCGCAACATCTAAACATCCCGTGTTTAAAGCTAAAGCTGAACCAACCAGTCCAGTCGCAACATATTTTCTTATTCCTTCAAGCATAAAATTCCGATATTTTCAAGATATTTAAATTTTGCTACCACTATAAAGTTTAGTATGTTCCTGGAGAAGCTATAATTCCACATCCTGAATCTTCGTTTCCATAAATGTCTTTGCATTTCATATAATAGATTTGTCCGTGTTGAATTTGAGTTTCGTGTCGCAATCCTTCGCTCCCCAAAACAATTCCCATCAAATATACTCCGCTTAAACTCGATGCCTCTTCTACTTTGAAGTTACAAGCAGAGTTTCTTCCTTCAACTTTGTCAAAGGTATAAGCACATTCTGCTGGTTCATCCGTAACAATAATAAGTTTGCCGTCGCTCGAAAAAATTCTACTAACTTTCGGAATCGTGTTTTCTGTTTCAATTGTGAACTTTGAGTTAAGAGTCACTCGTGGATTAACTCCATCTCTACAAACTATTTTCATCTCGTGTTCTCCCGCAGTCAGCTGATTAAATGTCATCTTGTGTTCTTTTCCACCTGTTTGTTTAAACGGCTGCTCTCCCGTACCATCTATATTTATGAAACAATCTGCGTTTCCGGAATTCGCGCCCCCGTTCGTTCTGACGAAAACTTCAATACTAGTTATTCCCGCACCGATTTTCTTCAAAAATCCGTTTACCGGATTAACTATCTCCGCACTCAACGCGCTCGGACTTTTTACAATCTCAAAACTCGCACATTGCTGATTTTCATTTCTCTCTCCCTCTCTGCTAGTTCCTTTCCACTCAGGATGGTCAAGACACTTCACGCACAATTTTGTCGTCGGAACGCTTATAGGAATACTCCCGAAATTACAACTATATCCTCCAGAAATCTGAACAGCATTACAACTATTCTGCGCAGGCATTTCGCTAAACCTCAGATTACTTCTCGTATCCCATCTACACTCCGCAGCTTCATTTATCTCAAAACTCAAATCATAACTTGTCGCATCAAAAGCAAGAGGAATAGTCTGCCTTCCAAGATTATTCAAAACGACCGGCTGAAAGTCCCTCGGAGTAACACAAAGATTAATTTTGAACGGACTCAGCTCATTTCTTCTTTCGTGATAATCTTCACAAACAACGTACAAAGTTACATCATTTTCAATTTCCTGAGAAAGCTGACCTTCATATCCTAAGTCCGGCAGATTAATTCCTCTGAAAACTATCGTCTGATTTTTTCCGAAAGAACCTATTCTCGTCATCGCGTCAAAGCTGTTTAGAGTAGGTGGAATTGCTGATATCTAACATCTACCCGGTTCATTTAGTTCGAAACCTATTCTCGCAAATTCATACTGGCTGAAACATTCTTCAGAACCCTCG
>CAYXWK010000010.1:2937-9640 GCA_964468785.1 Candidatus Woesearchaeota archaeon | reverse complement strand
TAAGAAATTTGTCAAATGTGGAAAATGGAAGAAGTTTGATTTGATTGATTTGAATTGCGGTTGTCCTTCTATTCGGATTACTGGAAATGAGGCTGGCTCGTATCTTTTGAATAATCCTGAAAAAATTGTGGAGATGATAAGAATTTTGAAGAAGACAGGGAAGCCAGTAACTGCTAAGATTCGTTTAGGCTTTAAGAAAAATAATGTTTTGAAAGTTGCGCGCGAGATTGAGAAAGCTGGGGCGGATGCGTTGACGATACATGGGAGGTTGGCTGTTCAGGGAAGAGATGTCCCTGCCGATTGGAAGTGGATTGCACGAGTTAAAAAGGAGTTGAAAATTCCTGTGATTGGAAATGGTGATATTTTTTCTAAGGAAGATGTTGAAGGAATTTTTAGGGAGACTAAATGCGACGGAGTTATGATTGCGCGTGGTGCGATTGGAGACCCTTTGATTTTTAAGAGGATTTTGAATGGTGGAGAGTTTAATGTTCAGGAAAATTTTAAATTATATTTGGAATACTTAAAACTGGAGCGAGATATTTATGGGGAGGAAGTTGATTTGGGGAGAGTTAAGTATTTAGGCGGGAAATTTTTGCGAGGTTTTAGCGGAGCTTCGGAGGCGCGGGCGAAGATTATGAGTTGTAAGAACGTTGAGGAGATTGAGGAGGCTGTTAGAAAGTATTTTTAAGGTTCTATTTCTTTGATTTTATATGAAACTCACTGAAAAGGAAACCCGCGATAGAGTAATAAATCCACAACTAAAAAGTGTTGGGTGGACTAAGGAATATATTAAGAAACAAATTTTAGAGTTAGAAGAAGAGATAATAAAAGAGTTGAAGGATTTGGAGGTTTAGTTTTAAGATGTCAGGCATTCGCCTTGAGTCCAGTACAGGACATCTTCGTTAGAACAGGCGACGCAGGAATTTGAGAAGGTTTCCGGAACCGGGTTGCACGGAGTTGTGATGCACTCGACTTGGACGTAACCGCAGACGGGATTGTAATCCATGGTACACGCTTCAGCGTTTCTTGATTCAGGTGAACAGAAATTCTGCTTTTTTTCACCGGATAAAAAATCAAGCAAAGAGTCGATATCTTCAGGAGATTCAAGTATGAAATCCATCCTTATTTTCAAATTGTTGTAAAGTTTTTTAACACCTTCTTCAGTTAAAGTTCCGTCTGCAGAAGTTATTCCTTGCGAATTATCCCGAACGAATTCTAATTTTTCATTTTGATATTTCCACACTCCACCGTATGCTTCGGTGTCGTGAAAATCGTAGTCTTCTAGCATTGGAAATGCTCCTTTGTATAATTCCGGATTGAATCCTTCAATTGGCATCGCGCCGAGATTTTTAGTTCCAATTTTCCATATTTGTTCAACAAAGTAATCTTCCAAGTCGGTTTTTTTACAACCGCATCCTGTTTCATCAAAGAATGGCTTTCTATCAGGTTCACAGGCAAAACGCACAGTTTCGCATTGCTCAAGTGAGTGGGAAATGTATTTTTTTCCGTCTAACTCTTCATAGAAAGTTTTTCCGTTTGCAGTACATTGTCTTGGATAACTTTCTCCGATCGGATTTCCTGCCGATACACATTCTTCAAAATTTCCAGGAGCAGAGTTATTTGTTTCTCTTATTGGATAAAATAGTGCAAGCGAAGTTAAAACTAAAAAGGCAATCGTTATGAGAATTATCATTTTCTTTTTCATATCTTAAATAAAAACCTCCTTTATTTAAATAGTTTGATAGGTGCGAAGTTGTTTGAAGCGTTGGAGATATAGCAAGATTATTAAATTTCGTTTTTTTATCGTTATTATGTCTAAGTTAAGATTTTACAATACTCTGAAAAGAAGGAAAGAAGATTTCAAACCTATTGATAAGAAAGAAGTCAAAATTTATGTTTGTGGTCCGACTGTTAATGATATTCCACATCTTGGTCACGCAAGACAACAGATAACCTTTGATATTTTGAGAAAGTATCTAAAATTTATAGGATACAAAGTTAAATTTGTTTCAAATATAACGGATATAGACGACAAAATAATAAATCGCGCAGTTGAACTGAACGAGGAAATAAAGGGATTAACTGAACGGAATTTGAAGGCTCACACTGAAGATTATTCTTCTATTGGGGTGAGCAAGCCGGATGTTCAACCGAGAGCTACGGAATATGTAAGGGAAATGATTGAACTGATAGAAATTTTAAAAAAGAAAGGATTCACTTATATGATTGAAGGTGATGGGGTTTATTTTGATGTTTCAAAATTTAAGAATTATGGAAAATTGTCAAGGCAAAATGTTAAAAAATTAAAAGGTGGTGCGAGAATAGCTATAAAGGAATTGAAAAAAAATAAAGAAGATTTTGTTTTGTGGAAATTTTCAAAGATTGGTGAGCCCTTTTGGAAATCTTCTTTTGGCGCGGGCAGACCTGGCTGGCACATAGAATGTTCCGCGATGTCTCATTCTATTTTGGGAATTCCGTTTGATATTCATGGCGGAGGTAATGACTTAATTTTTCCTCATCACGAAGATGAAATAGCTCAGTCTGAATGCGCTTACGGAAAAAAACTTGCGAATTATTGGATACATAACGGAATGGTGAATGTTGATAAGGTGAAGATGAGTAAATCTCTTGGAAATTTTAAGACAATCCGGGATTTGTTGAAGGTTTATGATGGAAAAGTTATAAGGTATTTTGTGATGGTAGCGCACTACAGAAAGCCGATAGATTTTTCTGTTTCTAATTTGGATGCTTCGAAGAATGCTTATGCGCGTTTGAAAAGAAAAATTGCTGAAGTAAAAAATGAGAAACATAAGGGAAAAGATAAATCGGAAGAGTATGAACAGAAATTTTTGGATGCGATGAACGATGATTTAAACACTTCGAGGGCGTTGGAGGTTTTGTGGACTTCGTTAGAAGATTTTGATTTTGATTCCCGTTCAAAGATTAAATTTATGGAGAATATAGACAGAGTTCTTTGTCTTGGGATTTCTGAGATGGGCGAAAACGATGAAGAAATACCTTCAGATGTCTTGGAATTGGCTCAGCAGAGAGAATTTTTGAGGAAAAACAAGAAGTGGGCTGAAGCAGATATTGTCAGAGGAAGAATAAGAGAAAAGGGTTACTTGGTAGAAGATTCCGCCCATGGAGCGAAATTGATTCGTATTTAGTTAAACTGGTTTTCTCTTTTTACTCTTTCCAGCTCTTCCTGTTCTTTCTTTATTCTCTCTTCGATTTCCTTCGCTTTTTGCTGATTTTTTAGAAGTTCAAGTTCTCTTTCTGCACTTTGAATCTTATTTTCTAAATCGTAAATCATTTTAGGACTTTTAATATCCTTTTCAGGTTTGTAGTTCATTCCGTTTATTTTTTTGTGATGGCTCCTTTTTTTGAATATCAGTGTCATAAACGCGACTATTATCAGAGAACCAAGGACATAAAACATGATGTCTCTTGCAGATAGTTTTATTTTTTCTGTTGGAGAAACCGATAGCCCTGTTATCGAATTCCCGTTTTTAACTTCGTTTTTTTGTGAATCGTTATTTGTTATTTCAAAGAGTTTCTCTATTTCCGCAGTTTTATTTTCTTCAGAAGGTTTTTGTTTTTCAACCGCTTTAAATCCTTCCGGAAGAAGTTCCAAAGACAGAGGTTTTCCGGTCTTGAATTCTTCTTCGTATTTCTTGTGAACTACTGTTTCGTCTTTCCATTTTATGAACGAAACTAATTTGTAACTTTCTTTTTCATATGAAAAACTGAATGTTGCTTCTCCGTATTTGTCAGCTTCCTTAACAAATCTTTCGATAGTTTCAAAGTTAGTGGTATCGGCTCGGAATACGGTTAATTGAATCTCATAATAAGGAGCTGTTTTAACATGGATTTCGGTTGTTTCTGCAGATACGGCGGGGAGGAGAATTAGAGATAAAAGAAAAATGATAGGGAAGTATTCTTTTTTCATATTAACTATTTGTATTTTTTTATTTTTAAACATTTGTTTCGTTAAAAATAAATAGGGCTTTTATCTTTTATTAGAATGATTTCGCCTGAACTTATTTTGTCTTTTCTGCCTTTTGTTATTCTGTTTATTTTTGTCGTTGTCGCAAGGGTTAGTGTTTTGCGTTCTATGATTTTCGTCTGGGCATTTACCGCCGTTTCTCTTCTTTTTTTGTGGAAGGTTAGTGCGATAAATGTTGCTGCTTCTTTTTTGAAAGGTCTTTTTCTTGCTGGTGAAATAGTTCTTATTCTTTTTGGAGCGGTTTGGATTGTTCAGATTCTGAAGGAAAAGAAACATATGGGTGATTTGCAGAGACTGCTTTCTTCCATATCTGATGATGCGAGAATTCAGGTGATTATCATTGCGTGGCTGTTTGGAAGTCTGATGGAGGGCGTTTCGGGTTTTGGAACTCCCGCGATGATTGTCGCTCCTTTGCTTGTTTCTATCGGGTTTCCCGCAATTCTTTCGGTGGTTGTAGCTCTCGTTTCCAATTCTACTGCTGTCAGCTTCGGAGCTGCTGGAACTCCAATAATTTTTGGTGTGGGAAGTGCTGGTTTTGATTCCACATTTCTTTCAGAACTTGGCGTGAAAGTTGCATTGATACATTCTCTAGTTTCTTTTGTTGTTCCTTTGGCTATTGTTTTCTTTGTAGTTAAAACTTTGAAAAATGAAGAGGGCTTTTGGAAAAGCTATCTTGAAGTTGTTCCATTTTGTTTTCTTGCATGGATTTCTTTTGTTGTTCCGTTTTATCTGACTGCATATTTTGTCGGACCAGAATTGCCCTCGATAATCGCAAGCGTGTTTTCTTTATTAGTTTGTTGTGTTGTAGCACGCACAGGATTTTTGGTTCCCAAAAATAAAATCTCTTTTTCTAAAAAATCAGCAAAAAGGAGCTATAATAAAAAGTCAGTTTTTCTTGCAATTTTTCCCTATTTTGTTTTGATTAGTCTTTTGTTTTTGACCAGAGTAATTGCTACTTTGAAAAAATATGTTTCAAACTTTTCTCTCGGTTGGTCAAATATTCTGTCGACTGATTTGAGTTTTAGTTTCCTTCCTTTTTACACTCCTTCTTTTTATTTTATACTTGCAGGTTTGACTTCTCTTTTTGTTTTTGGTTTTGACAGGAAAACTTTCTATTCCAGTGTCAGATATTCCTGGAGCAGAATCAGGATAGCATTTCTGGCTTTGATTTTTTCCATCGGTTTGGTTCAGTTGTTTATTATTTCAGGAACTGGAAGTGCAGGAATTTTGAGTATGCCTTTGGTTCTCGCGCAATTTTTTGTTAAAGTCTTTGGGAGTTATTTTGTTTTTGTTTCTCCGTTTGTCGGAGTTTTTGGTGCATTTCTTACCGGAAGCAACACGGTTTCTAATATTCTTTTTACAACATTTCAGGTCGAGACTGCAAGACTTTTGGGAATTTCTATAATCGGAGTTTTGGCTTTACAGGTTGTCGGAGGAGCGGTAGGAAATATGATTGCGATTCATAATGTTCTTGCTGCGAATTCAGTTGCCGGAATTTATGGAAAGGAAGGAGAAGTAATCAGAAAAACTATTTTTGTTTGTTTAATTTATGCGCTTCTTGTTGGAATTGCCGGATTTTTAGTTGCTCGTTTTCTGATTTAGATTCCGAATAAAAACAGTAAGGCGTAAATTATGAAAATTACGAAGAACATGTAATATTCTGTTTTTCTGTGTATCTTTTCTGCGAGTTCCTTTTTGTTATTTTCTATCAGTTCAAGTATGAGCACGTTCATCGCGAAGCTAAGCAGGACGATAAAATAAGTCGTTATCATGAATTTGTCGGCAAAAGTCAGATACCCTACAGGAGGTATTTGGTTCGTTATTGAAATGTGGAACATGACGGATGCGACGAGGGCAGAGCCAGCCATTCCCAAACGAGTTATAACTTTGTCAGTATCGAGGAAAAAACTTGAAATCATTACTAGAACTATAAAGATTACCGGAAGAAATGTCTTTATTATCGCATTAAAAATTATTCTTTCTATCGGAATTTTAAAAACAAACTGGGAATAAGTTTCGTCGTAAATTAAATATTCGTGTTCTCTTTCTTCGGCACTCCATTCGCCCATTTTCCATCCCGTGAATGTTATGGAAGAGTCTATTCCGCTTTTTTCCATGTCCGGAATGTATCTTATTTTTTCTATCGTGCTTGTTTTGTCTTCAATTACTATTTCCATCTGTTGTGTGTCGAACGGGAAATTTTTCAAATTTACCGGGCTGTTTAGATTTGCCTGAATTCTGTAGAATTTTTCATTTTTTTCATCGATTATTTTTTCTGTGCTTGTCGCGCGTCCGTTCATAAATTCAAAGTTTATTTCATCACAATCGGTTTCGCACTGGAATGAGAGGTAGAAATCTGCTGTGAAAGTTCCGGTTCCGACGTCGAATCTTCCGAGATTTAGCAGATAAAGTCCGACTTCCACTTTTTGAGCTTCCTGAGCTGAAACTATCGGAAATAATATCAGAATGAATAGCGAGAGCATGAATATTTTTTTCATATTATTTTTTGGTTTTTTAAGTTTTTTAATTTTGCTGATTGATTAGATATCGTGCTTGTCGCGGTAACTCCAATTCTACGAATTGAAGTATTCGAACCTGTTCAAATCATTTACGCCAACGACAGGTACTCGCAGCTTGTGAGCCGCGGTAACTCCAATTCTACGAATTGAAGTATTCGAACCTGTTCAAATCATTTAC
>CAYXWK010000010.1:0-2837 GCA_964468785.1 Candidatus Woesearchaeota archaeon | reverse complement strand
GCCAACGACAGGATTCGAACCTGTGCTCCCGTGAGGGAATCGGTTTTCAAGACCGACGCGTTAGACCGCTCCGCCACGTTGGCATAAGATTTATTGGAGAGAAGGGGTTTTAAGTTTTTGCTAAACGTTTTTTGACTTAAGAAATTCCGAATAGATTTTCACAGCTTGTCTGCGCGATTCCTCTATAGAGATGCTGGCATCAAGATATTTAACTATTGTTCCTTTTTCTTCGAACATTTCTTTGATGTAATTGCTTTCATACAGCCCCTTTAGTTTTCTTTGGAACTCTATGTTGTCAAAAATTGAGTTGTCGTCTTTTTCGTATGCTTTTCTTTTTTCCAGACGAGATATTAGTTCATCCATATTTTTTATTGTCGGAATTATTAGAAGGTCGGGTGAATTTTCGAGTTGAACTTTGTTTCCCGGTTGATTTAAAATTAATTTTTTTGCTTCCTCTTTTGGAATTCCTTCTTCTATTGCTTTGAGAAATTGATATGTGAGACTGGCGGCCAGACAACGCGATTGTATTACTCTAACGCCGTGTTTTAGTGCAGGAATGACTGTTTTTTGCATAGTTATCATTCTATCAATAGCGTATGCCTGTATTTGGATTATTGCAGGATATTTTCTTTCTTTTTTTGCAGTTATTTCATTTCTTATTGAATCGCCTATGCCTGCGTAGCTCGGGTCAGAGGTTATTATAGTGTTGTAATAGATTTCAGGAGGATTCCAAAAGTCTTCTATTTCAGGCAGACCTTTTTTATTTGACTTGCTGAATGAAATGCAGTCGAGAACGCTTCTTCCGAGTCTTTGTTCAAATGAAATCAGGGCGCGTTCTATTTCTCCTTTTCCAATTCCGTCTAATCCGTCTACTACTATGAACAAACCTCTTCTTTCAGACATATTGCTCGCAGATATCTTTGTTTATAAAATATTGTTGTTATCGGAAATATAGTTAGCAATAATCTCCTTTTGAGTCGGTTGAACAGGAATCGCTGAAATTTTTTATATCAAATTTCAGAGGAGAATCTTGCGTGTAAGCTATTCCGAGTTCAAGCGCTATTTGGGCTTTCATTAATTCTTCACCGAGATATGCTGCGTGATAGTGGTCTTTTGTGTGCTGTGATGAATTTATCGAGTCGTTTATTTCACGCGCAGTTTTTCCAGAGTATTCTTTTAGAAGTTGGGAGTCGGGAGAATAATGCTGTGTTTTTATTTTTCCATTTTCCAAGGAAATTATATAATATCCTCGGGGGTCAAAGAAGCAATTTGTTTCTTTGTGATATTTTTGTAGAATTTCTTTTGTTTCCTGCCAGCAGTCTTCGTAAAGATGTGCGCTACACGAGATTGTTGTTAATGTTCCGATATCGACTCCGAGTTCGTCCGAGATTATTTTTTGAAGTTTTCTTAAACCGAAAGCATTAAGTGGCCAGGCGCGGAACATATCGTTGCTGCGAATGTATGCTGTGAGATGAAGAACTCCGTCCTGAATATTGGGCTGAACTAAGATTATGCACGGACTACTTTTGTCTTTGTTTAGATAGCGTCGCGTTAGTTCGTCTTCAACTATCCAAGTTTGTGCGAGAGCAGATTTTCTGTAAGTGTCTTTTTTCAGATATTCAATCATATCTGCAATTTGGTCAATTTTTTGAACTTCTTTGTCTTCGTCTTTTCCTTTCCATCCGCGAAGTCGCGAGCCGTAGGTGTAGAGAGTTCCTTCAGGAATTTTGTCGGAGCAGATTTCGCCGTAATATTTTTTTAGATATTCTTCTGTGAATCTGAAGTATTCTTCCATTTTCGGTTCTTCCGGGTTTTCGTCTTCAACGACGGCGATTAAATTTACGCATTCGCGGACTTTTCCGCTGTCAGTTGTTTTCATTTTTGTGAATTTTCCGTAATTGTAGACCTCGTTTAAAATTTTCAGCCAGACCTCTCCGACTTTTTTTCCGCGAACGAGAAATCCTGAATTTTCTGACGGGAAAGAATCTGTTTCTAATTTTTGTTTTTCATATAGTTTTGGAGAGCTGTAAGGTTCCAAAGGTTTTAATCCCGAAATTATTTCGTTTATTGTTTCGGAGTATTGTCCGGAGTCTGTTAAATCAGTTATTTTTTCCACGATGTCGATTAGTTTCACATTGTTTCTTAATTCTTCTATATCTTCTTCGGGAATTCCTTTAGGCAGAGGGATTTCTGTGCCTGAAATTTTTCCGTTTTCTATTCCGTTTTCAAAGAATTTGACGAGGACTTCACGGCTTTGAGCTTTGTCGTTTCCGACGAGAATTATGTAGCGAATGTTTGGATTTGCGAGGCAGTTTCTTATGAAAGGTTCGAGGGCGTTTTTTCTGTCGTAGTAATTTCCAACGACGGCGTAATTTTTTGGATTTAGGTTTTTGTAAACGGTTTCCTGAAAAGTCCAGAGAGTTGCTATTCCGATATTGCTTGAGAGATTTCCGATTTTAAGTTTTTCGTGAAATTCCTGTGGCCAGTTCATTTCTTTTAATTTATTTATGTATTCTTCTGAAGTCATCTTCCTGTTGAACCGAAACCGCCGTGTCCTCTTTTTGTTGAGTTTAGTTCTTCAACCTGCTCAAATTCAGCGTGTATAACTGGGAGAATTACTACCTGCACTACTCTGTCTCCTTTTTTTATTTTGAAAATTTCTTTTGTTGAGTTGAAAAGACAGACATGGAGTTCACCACGATAATCAGAGTCGCCGATTCCTGCGAAATGATGAATTCCTTTTGAGCCCAAACTGCTTCTGTCCCAAACCTGTAAATGAAAACCCTTGGGCATTTCATAGGATATTCCTATCGGAATTTTTTTTACTTCGTTAGGAT
>CAYXWK010000009.1:0-10232 GCA_964468785.1 Candidatus Woesearchaeota archaeon | reverse complement strand
ATTTGATTACAACTTAGAAATAGAAGAAATAAATGAGATAAAGAAAAAATACGACGTGAATAGCGCCCCGGTCATTATAATTAACGAAAAAGATTCGCTGTATTTAAGAAACATTGATGAACTGAAGGAATATTTACAAAACAACAAATAATAAAAACCCACCATATAGTAGATATTCTATGTCCTACGAAGAAAGAATCGTTGAAGCTATAGAAGATGGAAAAATAGTCAGAGTAACTGAAAATTATGCCCGACGTGAAGGAATTCCAATTCTTAGACGACCGGAAACCTTACAGCAAAGAACTCCGCTACCTCCTGAAAAAGTTAAGAAAATCCAGGCGGAATTCAAAACCGACCTAATGGATGCTCTTAAGAAAAAACCTTCTTGGAAAGAAAAACAAGTCCTATCAGAACTTGTAGAAAATTTCCACTGGAAAATAAAAACCGAAAGAATGAAACGCGGACTCACAAGAAAACAACTTGCATCAATGCTCAACGAAAAAGAAGAAAAGATAAAATTAATTGAATACGGAACTATGCCTTCAGAAGATTTTGTCCTGATAAATAAAATACAAAACGTTCTTAAAATAAATCTAAGAAAAGATGGAAAAGATTTTTCCCAATCAATAAATGACTTAATGAAAAAAACAGAGGCGGAGAGCAAAAGAACTTTTGTTCTTGAGCAACTAAAAAAACAGAAAGAAAAATCGAATTCAAAATCCGAAATCGAGATTCTCGACAATGAAATCTAAAAATGAATGAAGAAGATAAAAGATTAGAAGACCATTTTAAGGATTATCTTTTAAGTATCCCTAATTTTCGCGTGATAGAAGAAATTGCTCTGAATAATGATTGGGGGAAAATCTATATGATTGGAAGAAGTGTTTATCAGGGAACTTCTATGATGGCTCATGAAAAAGTGGAAGTTCCTCCAAATCTGATTCACTTCGCCACAGAAAAAACTCCAGAAAAAATAGAACTACCCTCGTGGCTTTCTCTGAAAAAATTCAACGGATCTTACCTGGAAATTCCGATAAGAGATTTTTCAGTGAAGGTAACTCCACTCGAAAAATTTCGCCAGATTTCTGCTAGACACGTTCTTCCATATATAACTCACTTTCTTTCCGGAACTCCGCTCAACGTCCATTCTCTTGCATTTGATATGTGGGACAAGAAGCTCATCGGAGACAGAGGAATATCGGCCATAAACACAAGAACAGTTGCAATAAACAATCTTGAAACTGCGAAAGTTATCGCCCTCCAAAAAAGAATGTCTATTGAAGAAATGATTGAAAGAAAAGCAAGAGAACTCAACTTCACCGCGATTTATCCTACAAACAATTAACCAAGACCTTCTCTTCCTCTAGTTGCCCTCTTAACTTCTTTTTCTATATCCTGCAAGGTCGCAATTTCCTTAACACTCTTATCAGGACGATAGGCAGTAATTCTCGGAAATCTCATCGCCCAGCCAGAAGAATACGATGGCGAACGCTGAATATTCTGATAAGTAACCGAAACAACAATCTTTGGCTTGATCCTTACAATTTTTCCTTTTTCTTCAATAATCAATGGAGTAAGCAACTCGCTCATTTCAGTATATGTCGTTCCACCTTCCTGTTCAAGTTCTTTCAATCCAGAAGAAACCATCCCTAATTCCAAAAATTTATTTCCATCTCTGCAAGCAACAATATAGGAAGTTAATCCGCCGGCTCGCTTCCCAGAACCGTATTCTGCTCCGACAATTACCAAATCCAAATCATTAACAGCGGGTTTCAACTTGACAATGTATCCAACTCGTCTACCTTGCCGATACGGAGTTTCAAGACTCTTAAACATTATTCCTTCCTCTCCATTTCTTAAAGCCTCCCTGTAAAACTGCTCAGCAACTTTTTCATCATCTGTAACTATCTGCCTAGCAGGCCTAATTTTTAGCTTGACGTCTTCAATAATTTTCTCAAGTATCTCTCTGCGTTTTCTGAACGGCACATTCATAAGACTTTTTCCATTACAATAAATTACATCAAAAACATTAACCTCAACAGGAAGTTCTTTCTGCAACTTATCAATATCATATTTTCTTCTTATTCTCTGAGAAATCGCCTCAAAAGGTTTAGTTCTCAAAGTCTTCGGGTCGTATCCGACAACCTCGGAATCAAGTATAAAATCTTTCGCACCCACATATTTCTCGATGACTTTGACGACATCAGGAAACTGATTAGTTACATTTTCTAATCTTCTTGTGAAAAGCTTTATTTCTTTTCCCTTCTTTGTTATTACAACTCTAAAACCATCATATTTATGTTCAATCGCCACCGGCTTACCACAGATTCTAAACGCATCCTCAATGTTTGTAACCTTGACAGGGAGCATAACATTCATCGGTCTACCGACTTCTATTTCAATATTGTCCAGAGCCCTCATTCCTTTCTTTGCCGCTTTAAAAACAGCGGCAAAATCGTTAAGCATATCAAACGCGAGTTCAACTTTCTTCGACATTTCCTTTTTATCATTCGGAAAAAACGCCTCTGCAATTGCATCTCTCAAAGTCGCATCCGCAACTCCCACTCTCAACTGCCCAAGCAAAGTTCTCGCAATATATTTCGCCTCTCTCGGCGTTGCGCTTCCGAATAGGTCTGCAATCAAATCAATTTTTCCCTTAACCGCTCCCCTCCCCTGCGCATCAAATAATTTTTTCAGATTTTCAAAAACTTTCTCAACACTAAGTCTCTTTGCAAATAGACTCCTCTGTTTTTTTCTATGCGCAAACTCCTCCGCAATCTCTCCCAAGTCACCTATCTTTCTATAACGCGAAAGAATCTCATTCTCATTTATCCCGAAAGCAAATGCAATTGCCTTCGCCGTAAGTTGTCCAGAAACCCCAAATTCCCTTTCATCGTAATCAGGAAAAACCCTTCCCCTTAAAAGATAAATCCATTCACATTCATCCTTCACCGCAAGAACTTTCAAAAAATCTGCAATGATTTTTTCTTTTTCAAGCCGTTTCGTCGTCGCGAAAAGTGCATCATAAACTTCCACAAACTCCGAATACATCATTTCCTTTTTCATTACTTCAGAAATAGCTAAGAGGATATTTAATGCTTTGCCAATATAGCAAAAATTAACTCAGAAACCTGATAAGCTATCAATCACAAGCAATAGGGGACAACCCACACTCCCTATAGGATATATCCCTAAGCTTACACGACTCTTCCAAACATTCTTTCCTTTTTTCTTCCGCCTTTTTGTCCGACTCCGTCTTTGCCCTGTTACAAGCTTCATCATCACTATTGCGCTTATTCTGACATTCAGTTATCTCTCCGTCTGTAAGACCGCCCCATCCTCCAGCGCTATCTTTAAGACATTTAACATGATTATTACTGGCAGTTGTTCGGCAATCATTAAATGTTTGTAAGGATTCCCTTTTAGACTCGGATTCTTTTAGTTTACAATCTACATTTCGTGCAATAAACTGTAAATCTGCAATTTGTTTACAGGAGTTATCTTCCGCATTAACCAATAGATTATTTCCGCCATCTCTCGGTCCGAACCTAACAAAAGAACTATTATCTGCAATCATCAAACCAAAAACAATCACCGCAAAAATCCCAAAAGCAATAATGAAATGGACACTCTCTTTCATGAAACATACAAAATTCTTTTCTATATAAATATTTCCGATATTACCAAACTGCTAAAATTGCAGAAACCACAATCAAATTCACCAACCAATAAGTAGCATTGAAAAAATAAAGAGCCCAGGATTTATTTTCCCACAAAACTCCTCCAAGCAAAGTTGTCGCTGCAAAAAAACCAATCCAAACTAAAAATCCTAATTGGACCGCGCCCAAGATAGTCGAGATTCCGAACACGAAAACAAAATACGCCAAAACATAAACCATAACTAAATTCCCGATAAAATTCAAAAACATCTGTTTGCCCATTCCCTGTTCCTGCGCCCTTTTCTTATCTTTATCAGTCAACTTCATCTCACGCATCCAAATCTTCCCAAACACCGGACCATACCAAAGAAAACCAATAACAAACACAACAACCGCGCTCACAAAAACCGCAAAATAATTCGCCTCAAACAAGACCATAAAAAATCAAAGAGAAAGGAATTTATAAATTTTTGGAAAGAATTGTTCTCGCGTACTGATTTATTTTTTATTCTTTCCCTCTAGAAACTTTAAATAAAGTTATATCTAATGATATAACATAAATCAAGCACAAGAAAACGGCGAAGTGAAGGGAATCCTAAGATTTCCAAGATTAGACACAGTCTTAATGGTAGAAGAATTTATCAAAGAACACGATGGAGAATACAAGAAAAGAGCGCTGTGGGAAAGCTTGCCAAAGAAAACAATGTATCAGACGTTTTGCGTAATAATTGACTATTTGCTTTATTCAAGAAAAATCTCAATTGACGCAGAAGGAAAAATTGGATGGATTTATTATCCTGAAAAGAAAAAAGATGTAGAAAAATACAAACACTTGTTTTGGAGGAAAGATGGAACTGCCATCTAAAATTAGATTTTCAGATGAGAAAGTTCAGAAAGCTTTTGAGAAGTTAGGAGTAGGACAGGAGACGACTATAAAGGCGTTAGAATTTATGAAAAAAGTTAAGTTAGTAAAAGAACGACAAGGTAAGAAGACACATAAGACAGAAAGATTGTTTAGTCTGAATAATCCTATTGTAATTACCAAGTAGTAACTAACCGAAAGACTTATAAAGTCTATTTTTCTAAAGTTTCTATGGCAAAATATAACTTACCTAATGAAGAAATGAAGAGATATGAAGTTTATAGTGGTAGCAATGTAAACCAAATGCCAAAACTTGTTGCAGATGGCAGAGTTCCAGCAAATGTTTCTCAAATAATGCAAAGAAGATTAAACTTAAGAAACGATGAAACTGGCGTTAAAGATTTCTATATAGATGACTATTTTGATACTGGAGACGCAGTTATTTATCATCCTAACGGAAATGTTAAAGTTGTTTTAGATTCTCAACATTTAAGAGAAATGACTCCTGAAACTCAAAGAGTTGGTGGGGCTTTACTTTTGACAGAAGAAGTTTATAGTTCTCTACAAGGTGAAGAATTTAAGAAAGGAGAATTAGGAAAAGTAGACGAATGGCTTAGTGCTAAAGATGCTAAAGCTCATCCAGTTTGGAAAGTTCTAGCTAGAGACCAAGCTCTTTTAAACGATTATGTTGATTATATTTCTGGAGAATACCAATCAAGATTTGCTAAGGATACTTCTTTAGAAGACATTAGAATCATGGGAGTCTTTCCGAGTTCTGCCCAAGGAAATACGCCTGTTATGAGGGCGTGGTGTGTCTACGGGCTCGAGTACAGGTCTTGCGTTGGCGGCAGGATTGTCCTTGACTTTGGCCTTGGTCGTTTGCTCGGTATAGCGCCGGAGGCGCCAAATGCGCTCGGCAATGGAACAAATGTTAGAGCATACACAATGGCCGATGTTCAAAAGTTTGGTTCAGCAGTAGACAGATTAAAAGAAGTTGTTAATCCTAAATTACTTGAAGAAATTCTTGCAATGCAGAAGAAACTTTAAATCGTAGTAAGATTTTTATATTTTGATTATTAAGATTCTATGTCCTGGCAACCGTGGAAACATGAGAAGCTGGGTTATACGCACTTTCACGACGGCAACTATGTTGTCATAAAATACAATCTTGACATGTCAAGATTTGCGTAAAATACAAATCTTGAGCACGCTCAAGAACTGAAAGTTCTTGACGGAAATGAAGAGGTGGTGATAAGTAATAAGTGAAAGGGCTATGCTTTCGGGCGTGGTATGTCAACAGGCTCGAGAACAGGTCTAACGTTAACGGCAGGAATGACCTTGACAATGACAATGGTCGTTTGCTCGGAATAACTCACTTTGTTGCGTTTACAGGACATTTTTTCTTTCCTAGAAAATTCTTTTTGAATTTTCTGGACCCAAAATTTCAAAATTTCCTGAAATTTTTAGGTTTCTTAAATCGTCTTTTAGATTTGATACTAGCTATAACACAAGCGATTTCGTCGTAAGTTATAGAATCATCGTTTATTCTTTTCTTAATTTTTCTTAACCATTCTTTATGACTATAAATATTCTTTAGAATTTTTTCTATTTTCTCTCTCGATAAAACTTGCCATACGAATATTTGTTTATGTTCAATAAGATTAGCCAAATGTCCCCAAACAGTTGCTTCTCTGATTTCATATTTCAAAGCAATTTCTTTTATGCTAAGCCCCTTTCTAAAATGAAATAAAGTCCTTTGAACAGAAAATTCTAACTTACTCTCATTAACTTTTCTTATATAATTTACATACTTGCTTTTGTTGTAAATGAATTTCTTTTTGCCACGAGAAAAATATCTATTAAAATCTCTAATCAAATGTTTTCTGTATTTGTAAGTGTTAGCGTGAGAGCAATAAGCTAACCAACCTTCTAAAGATTCTAATGCTTTCTCTCTGCCTATAACTTCTTCGTCAAATAAAATTCTAAGATTATTGAATTTTCTCTCGAAGTTTTTGAGATTACTTTTTCGTATAAGTTTGTAGTGATAGAAGATTCTAAAACCAAGAAAATTAATTCCACTGCTTAATTTTAGAACATTTGATTTTGAAGGATGTAACTCTATCTTTAGTTTTTCTCTTAAGAATACATTAATTTCTTCTTTCCATTTTGCTAACTGCTCTTTTGATTCATGAAGAATTACAAAATCGTCTACATAACGAATATAATATTTAGCTTTTAATCCATGCTTTACATATTGGTCTAAGTCGTTTAGATAGAGGTTAGCGAAAAATTGAGAAGTCAAATTTCCTAAGGGCATTCCTTTTTCTTTATTGTTTGCTGAGAGAATTTTTTCTATAAGCCAAATTACTTTTTCGTCTTTAATCTTTCTTCTAATAATTTCAATTAAAATCTCATGGTCGATTTCTTCAAAGTAATGTTTAATGTCAGCTTTCAAAAGATAACACTCTCGTGTATTATTCTTTGATACAATTCTTTTGAACTCATCGAATCGTTCTATTGCCTTTAACGTTCCTTTACCAATTTGATTTGCGTGAGAATCATAAATAAATTCTTTCTCAAAAATAGGAACGATGAGTAAACATAATGAATGATGCACAACTCTGTCTCTAAAAGCAGATTTTGAGATTTTTCTTGTTTTAGGGTCACGTAAAATAAATGTCTTTAAATCACACGGTTGATAAGTTTGATTTGCAAGTTCTTTTTGTAATTTGAGTAAATTATCTTTAAGATTTCTTTGAAAACGTTTTATGTATCTTCTTTTAGTTTTGCCTTTCTTAGCATTTTGCCATGCATTAAGTAAGTTTTCATAATTGTGAATTGAGTTGTAGATATTGTGATAATCAGCCATTTTGACATAAGAATATTACACCATTTTTAGGAATTCTTGAAAGAGTTCTCACAGAAGGAGACTTCGTAAAACCGGGAAATTATATTTGCTTAAATCATCTTTGTGACGCTGTAAATGAAAATGTTGTTTTAAACGATGAAGCCGAAAGCTATGATTGGGTTTTACCAGAGACCTTAATAGATAATCGGGATGTAGATGTAATAACTCAAGAGACTGCTAAATTATATTGTGAAAGATATGGAACAATAGATAGAATTAGTGTATCTGCTGGAATTTATGAGCATTACAAGGGAAAAAGATATGAAGTTATCGGAACTGGAAGGCATAGTGAAAGTTAGGCCAGATGGTCGTTTATCGTTCTTTGTATAACCATCCAGAATTTGGAGATAATGCACTGTGGGTTAGACCTGCGAAAATGTTTACAAAATCTGTTGAAATCGATGGAGAAGTAATTCCAAGATTTAACAAAATAAGTTAGTCAAATCCAATCGACTTATTATAAATATATCTCCATTTTTAAGAAAATACTAAAACAAACAACTAAATCCATCCCCTCTTCCGAACCCCGCCATCGTAAATCTGAAAACTGAAAGAACTTTCGGCCAAAGAACGATGTTTCCGCAAAAAAGCCGTCCGTTTTCCTTTATCATTCTCAACTTCGATAAGACACTTGCCCCAATATTTCAAAATATCTCCTCCAACCATTTGAGTGTTATCATCCCACTTGTAAATCTGATTAGTTATGACAACTGGAATCTCTCTCTTCCGCGCAATCTCTGCAAGAATCTTTATCTGCCTAACAAGTTCGGAATTTATCTTTTGTATCTCGGCATCGGATTTCTCTCTTGCTACGGCAAAATCCAAACGATAAAGAATAGTCATAGAATCAACAATAATCAAAGAGACTTCGTTCTTAAGATATTTCTCAAGTTCAACAAAAGACTTTTTCTGTTCCTCAAAACTCGTCGGCTTCAAAAGAAAAATATTTTCAAGAACTTTTTTCTCATCCTGCTTTTCCTCCGAGTTTTTTCCATTAAGCAATTGCTTAACTCTTTCAACAGAGAATCCACCCTCAGTATCGACAAAAATAACTTTGTTCCCTTTCTTCGCCTGCGAAACCGCGCAAGTTAAACAAAAATTAGTCTTCCCACTTCCCGGTCCGCCGTAAAGAACCGTGACTATATCTGTTTCATAACCTCCATGCAACCACTTGTTCAAATCGTAGCTCCCGGCAGATATTTTCGGCATCAAATTCAAAGAATTAAAGGTTATTTAATATTGATTGTCCCAACCAACGAAAATAATTTAACCCCTAATCTTCTTAAAAAAATATGAAAGTAGTTTTAATCGGCGGACCTTGCACAGGAAAAACGACGACAATAATTGAACTCGAAAAACGCGGACACAAAGTTATACACGAAGCCGCAAGAGAAATAATCGCAGAAGAAATTAAAAAAAATCCTGAATTCAAAAGTTGGGAAACACTTCACGATTTTCAGATAAAGATTCTAAACAAACAATTACAACAACTAAAAGATGCGTCAAACGAATTAACTTTCTTTGACCACGGAATTCCCTCGGGAATTGCATTCTTTGAAGTAAACGGATTTCCCCCGCCAGAATTATTAATCGAAGCTTCAAAAAATAACCGCTACGACAAAGTTCTCGTTCTCGAAACTCTAGACAAATACGAAACCGACTCAGAAAGAAAAGAAACCAAAGAAAAAGCAGAAGAAATTCACGAAAAACTAAAAAAAGTTTACAAACAATTAAACTACGAACTAATCGAAATCCCGTCTTTTCCTCTAAAAGAAAGAATTGAATTAATAGAAAAAATTATAAAAAAATAAAATCAAGAGAATTATCTTCTCTTCTTTTTCACAACCGGCGATTTGTTCATTCCACCACTCTTGTGGTTAGAGCACATCATACAATTCTTACACATCATCGAATGAACAAAAAGAACGATTGCCGCGACTGCAATTATCCATTTTGAAAGCATAGCACCAAGTAGAGAAGGCCACATAACAAGCACGAAAACAACTACCGCAATAACTGCCTCACACCATTTACAATTACAACCCATTTTACACCTCCTTTCCTCTTCAATGTGAATCAAAAGAATATTAAGTTTTTAATCGTTTCGACAATTACTTCTTAACAGTCTTCTGTATCTCAGTCAAATCTTTTTTTATCGCGGAAACTGCATCAGAAATTGCTTTCTTAACCGTCCCGCTCTCGCTCTCAACTCTAAAGGTAATTGGCTTCGTAGGATGCTCCTTCTTCCACGCCGCAAATTTTATTCCGGACTTATTGAGATAAACTCTCAAAATTTCAGCTATTAGAATATTGTCCATCTTAAGTTCCACTTCATTCTTTCCCTGTTTCAAAAATTCAATGTTCATACACATCTTTCAAAATTAGGTTATATAAAACTTTCTAAGCAGTTACAAAATCGCTTTGCAAGAGCCGAATATACTCCAAAAACATTAATTTTAAAGTTGTCTTCATCAAGAAAAAAATCTTAACAACTTCTTCCGTTAATTGTGCACAAATCTATGCAAGATGAAAAGTTTAAAATTTGGAAAGAAGCACGGACCAGGATTCGAACCTGGGGAATACTCGGGCTGCAACCGAGCGCGTTAACCACTTCGCCATCCGTGCATTCATCAGAACGAAAAATATTGAAAGCGCAACTCCCTCCGTTCGTGCACCCAAAACAAAAAAGAACGAGTTATTTAAAGATATTTGTCAGTAAAAAAATATCAAATTCAGCAGTTTCGACAGGATTTGAACACCTCGTCTCGTTAGAGCGAGGTTCCCGCGGAACGAAGTTCTGCGA
>CAYXWK010000008.1:0-10558 GCA_964468785.1 Candidatus Woesearchaeota archaeon | reverse complement strand
CTTTCAACAATTTTACGATATTTAGAAGGAAGTGCGCTAACTGCTTCTCTGACCAAAGAAATTTCTTCATTTTTTTGAGCCAAACTCTGAGGGTCTTCATCAATAGAATAAAAAGTGTCAAAAAAATCCTCATTCTTATTCGGCGGACTTCTTGTTCTTTTTCTCATAAGATCTATTGCAGTGTTTGCTGTCACTCTGTTTAACCAGGGAGAAATTGGCATAGCAGAATCATATTTATCCGCTCCTCGCACTCCGCGCAACAACGCTTCCTGAAATACTTCTTCTGCCTCATCGTACTTTCCGAAATATTTTGCCGCAACTCTCCGACATGAACTAAGAACTTTTGGAGTCAACAATCCGTCCAACGATTTTTCTCCGGACATATATGTGATAGAAATTCTTCCTTTTTAATAATTATGTAGGTTGTTTTATCTCTATCAATAACTTTAAAATATCTGTATTTTGTATATTCAAATGGAAAATTCTATTCCTTCGGCGCAAGTGAAAGCAAAAAGAGATTGGGGAGAATGGTATGACAAGAATTACAAGATTCTTCTCTTTCCACCATTAATACTATTCGCAGTCTGCCTTGTATATTTGTTCTCCTTCTATTCCCAACACAATGATTTTATTTACAAAGACTCCAGTTTATCTGGCGGAACTACAATAACTCTTCAGGCAGATTTAGATGTCGTAGAGCTCGAATCATTTCTCGAACAAACAATTCCCGATGTCTACATAAGAACCATAGCAGATATATCTTCGGGAAGGCACATAGCGGTAATAATAGACTCTTCTGCAGAGCAGGAAATTTTGCAACAACAAGTGGAGGCATTTGTAGGTTATCCTCTTACTGAAGAAAATTCCAGCATAGAATTCAGTGGCTCGTCGCTCGGACAAAACTTTTACAGGCAACTCTTAATTGCCGTAATAATCTCATTTTTTCTTATGTCTTTTGTTGTTTTCTTTTTGTTCAGAACATTCATACCGAGCGTCGCTGTAATTTTTGCAGCGTTAGCAGATATAGTTATGACTCTCGCAGTGGTAAACTTTCTCGGAGTTCGTCTCTCCGCCGCAGGCGTGGCTGCCTTTCTCATGCTAATCGGTTACTCTGTAGACACAGATATCTTGCTCACAACTCGCGTATTGAAAAAAAGAAATGGTTCAGTAAATAGTAGAATATACAGCTCATTCAAAACAGGAATTTTCATGACAACAACCGGCATTATGGCAGTCATCCCGGTTTTTTTCATAGTTTCTGGTTTGCCCGATTCATTCAGACAAATCTTCTTGATTCTCGCAATAGGGTTTTTGGCAGACATATTCAACACTTGGCTGACAAATGCCTCAATAATTAAATGGTATGCGGTAAGCAAAAAAATAGAATGATAAAGCTCTCTTTTAGAATGTGGATTTTGGTATTTTCTCTGATTCTAGCTGCGCTAATAATCTCTCCGACTTTTCAGAAGGGGATGGAAATAAAAAGCGTAGATAAAAATTCGGTTGCGTTTGAAAGCGGACTTCGCTCAGGAATGAAAATAGAACAGATAAATTCTCAGCCGATAAAATCGCAGGAAGATTATTCCATTGCTGCTGAATCTTTTAATCTTGGCGAGTCAAGAATAAGTATAGTTACAAACAAAGGAGAATTTATTTTCCTGGATGAAGATTTGTCTTCTTTATCAGTAGGAGAAATTCCTCGCACTAACATAAAAACTGGATTGGACTTAAGCGGAGGCTCACGCGCCCTTGTAAAACCAGTTGGCGTTTCTCTTTCTAGCGAAGAACTAGATGATTTGGTAGCTATAACGAGCAACAGATTAAATGTTTTCGGTCTTTCCGATTTAACTGTTCGCCCTGCAAGGGATTTGGAAGGAAACAATTACATGCTCATAGAAGTTGCAGGCGCAACGAACGAAGAATTGAGGGAGTTGGTGGGAACACAAGGAAGATTTGAGGCGAAAATTGCAAATCAAACCGTTTTCAGCGGAGGCGACAAGGACATCAGTAGCGTAGCGCGTGGTGGACAACAGGCCCTTGTGACTGGATGCAGAAGAAGTACGGAAGATTTTGTCTGCGAATTTACTTTTGCAATTTATCTTCGTGAGGAGGCGGCAGAAAGACACGCCACAATAACTTCTTCAATACCTCTTGATGAAACAGGAGAGTTTCTAAGCGAAAAACTTTATCTTTTCATAGATGGCGAAGAGGTCGATTCTCTGTCAATAAACGCAAACCTTCGCGGACAAAAAACAACCTCAATTTCAATAAACGGTTACGGTTCCGGCGCGACACAAGAGGAAGCGTTAAGGAATGCAAAAGAAGATATGAACAAACTTCAGACAATTCTACTAACTGGAAGTCTCCCATACGAGCTGGAAATAGTTAAGCTGGATTCTATTTCTCCTTCGCTTGGCAGAGAATTTACAAGAAGCATGGTTCTTCTTGCTTTTATAGTCTTTTTGGTTGTTTCCGTTGTTTTATTCGTCAAATACAGAAAGATGAAAATAACTTTCGCAGTGATACTGACAATGTTTTCAGAGGCATTCATAACTCTCGGAATAGCTGCGTTGTTAAGATGGAATATTGACGCCGCAGGAATTGCAGGAATAATTGCTGGAATGGGCACGGGAGTAAACGACCAGATAGTAATTATCGACGAATCTAAATCTGGCGGAAACTCAAGTCTAAAAGAAAGAATAAAGACTGCTCTTTTCATTATAATGGGTGCTTTTTTCACAATAGTTGCCGCAATGCTTCCTCTTTTCTGGGCTGGAGCCGGAATGCTAAGAGGTTTCGCATTTACAACAATAATTGGAATAACTGTAGGAATCTTAATCACGCGTCCGGCATTTGCAGATATGATAAAGAGAATAGAGGAATAATTTGAAAAAGTTTTTTAAACTATGATTTGGTAAGCAAAGGATGGAATATTCTGACACGCAGGTTAACTCGCACCATTCATCTGATAAAAACTTTCTAGATTTGGTGAAAAAAATTTTACTAAAAAATAACTTTGTATTAGCGTTTTCATCTATTTCCATAATCTCTCTATTAATTGCTCTACTGAACTTCTCAGGAGTTCAAACGGGAATAGCTCTATTTAGTACAATAATCTCCTTGTTTGCAGGATACATCTGGCTCTTCTTAGCAATCAGCTTTGCACTATCCTCCGTTCTCGCGTATTACGAAAAATACAATTGGATGTTTATTCCATTATTAGTTTGGCTCTTATTCACAACTGCTGCGATAAGAACTTCAAATATGCCTTTCTTAAAAAACGCCGCGACTGGCGAGTCGGAGCTCGGTCCAGATTTAGACACTTATTTATTTGTCAGAAATGCGCAGGAAATCAGCGAAGGCAGGAATTTGGGAGAGTTGGATATGATGAGGGGGGCGCCTCTAGGGGGTCCGAGTTATATCAAAGGAAATCTGATGCCCTGGTTAATTTTTTTCGTATTTAAAATCATAAATCTTTTTGGCGGGGAACATTCTATAACTTACGCGGGAATAATTGCTCCGGTTATTTTCTTTCTTATCTCAATAATAGGATTTTTCCTCTTCTCCTTTGTTATTTTTTCATTCAAATTTTCCAAGGAGCAATCTTTAGTCGTGGCATCAATCGGAAGTTTTCTCTACGCCTTCATTCCTTCAATGTTGCATAGAACTATGGCTGGGATTCCAGAGCTTGAAAGTCTCGGAATGGTTTGGTTTTGGTTCGCCTTCCTTTTCTTCGCTCTCGCCTGGAAGCAGGAATTAAAACAAGGAATCTCCAACAACAAAAAGATGATTGTCTACGGTCTTCTCGCAGGTCTTTTTACAGGTTTGATGTCTTGGACATGGGGAGGATACAAGTATATTTACATGATTCTTAGTTTGACTACCTTTTTATGCTTATTTTTCAATATTGAGCAAAGAAAAAACTTTTTGATATTTACTTCTTTTTTAATTTCAGGAATATTTTTAGAGTTGCTAAAAATAAAAAACATATCCGGGGTCGTTTTAAGTATAAGTGACACAGGATTCTCTCTGGCGATTTTCGCCCTTATGATAATCAATTTAATAATCTCTAAAGAGAGAGTAAGTAAAAGATTATGGATTGATAAAATAAATCTTCCAGCTATTTTAAAATCAATTATTCTCCTGGCAATTATTTCCATACTGGGTCTGGTCATATTTAAACCAGCATTATTATCCGGATTATTTGCAGACATTGTGGAAAGGTTGCTTTATCCATTTGGTAGAGGCAGAATTGGGGTGACTGTGGCTGAAAATCGCGCACCTTATTTTAGCGAAGTTTTTGGTGCGTTCGGTTATCTTTTTTGGTTTTTCTTCTTCAGCGCAATCTTTCTTTTCTACAACTCAACAAAACATTTCGATACTAGAAAGAAAAGCTCATTCAATGTTTTGTTTTTAATTTTTCTGGTTAGCTTCATTTTTTCCAGAATATCTCCGAGCCATCAGATACTCAACGGAGAAACTATAATCTCAAAGACACTCTATTTTGGAGGCTTTTTAATTTTCTCTTTATTTTTTGCCGGAGCTTATGTCAAGGCAAGCATGAAAAAGGACGAAAAAGTTTTAAAAGATTTTAGCAGAATAGGCTTCTCTTATCTTTTGTTTTTCTCTTTCTCTTTTTGGGCAATTGTTTCAATGAGGGGGGCAATTAGATTATTTTTCATTATAGCTCCAATATTAGCATTAATCTCTCCTTATATTCTGATGAATCTTTATGAAAAAGCTTCAGCCAGAAAAGACGCCTCTAGAAAAATCTTTTTGACGTTTCTGGCGATTCTTATTTTAATTTCAGCTTCGTTCTCAATCCGTTTCATAAATGAAACAAGCATAACTGCAAAAAACATCGTTCCTTCAGTATATAATCAACAATGGCATCACGCAATGAACTGGGTCGAGCAAAATACTCCTGAAAATTCAATTTTTGTATTTTGGTGGGATTACGGATACTGGGTTCAATCTCTTGGGAAAAGACCTACAGATACAGACGGAGGTCACGCAAACAGCTGGTGGGACCACACGACTGCAAGATATCTTTTAACTACATCAGAGCCAGAAACAGCATTAAGTTTGATGAAAACTCACAACGTTTCTTATTTACTCATAGACTCAACCGACCTCGGAAAATATCCTGCCTTCTCTTCAATAGGGAGCGATGCAACTGGCAAAGACCGACGTAGCTGGATTCCTGTTATGCCTTCCAATCCTGCACAAACTCAGGAAACGAAAGACGGAGAAGTTAGAATTTATCAGGGCGGATTTTACTTAGACAAAGATATTCTCTATGAAGAAAACGGAGAAAGAATATTTCTGCCTGAAGAAAATGCTGCAGTTCTTGGGGCGTTATTGGAGTATTCAAGAGGCGGAGAAAATTTAGCGTTTGCGCAACCCCACATAGCATTTAATTACAATGGACAAAGACAAGATTTACCAATAAGATATCTTTACTTCAGAGGAGAGATGTTTGATTTTGAAAGCGGAGTAAATATAACTCTCATGTTAATTCCCGCGCTTGTTCAAGGACAACAAGGAATACAAGTAGATGATTTAGGGGCGACTATTTTCCTTTCCGAAAAAACAATGAATTCTCTCTTTGCGGAATTATATTTAATGGACGATCCATTCAACAAGTATCCGACGATAAAACTCGCGCACTCACAGGACGATTTCATAATAGAAAGTCTACGTTCGCAAGGATTAAATATCGGCGAATTTGTTTTTTATCAGGGATTCAGAGGACCGATAAAAATCTGGGACACTCAAGAAATTCCCGAGGACATTTTTGCCAGAGAGGAATTTTTGCAAAACATAGATGCCACAGGAAACTGGGCTAGTTTAGACGACTTGGAATTCACAAAGTAAAATGGCGAATGTTAATGGTGCTTATGGGGAAAAAATTTGGGAAAGAAAAATTAATGAGCAAAACGAAGTAGGGGTAATTCACGGAGTAGTTGGATCAAGAGAGAAAATAAAAAAAGACACGCAAGAATTAATGCGACAAATTGATAGTTCGGTAATTCCTCTCGTTAAAGAAAAAGGCAAAGTTCTTGATTTGGGAGTAGGTCCTCTGGCGCGGTTTTCAATAGAATTCTCAAAAAGAGGATTTAAAGTAACTGGTTTAGACATCTCTGCTACTACTCTGGGCTATTCAAGAAAACATGTCAAAGAAAATAAATCAAGAGTTAATCTGATCAAAGGAGATATTACTGAATTGGATAAGGTCCCAGGCAAATTCAATTTTATTTATTGTCTTGCCACATTTTATCATATTCCGCCGCACTTGACAGGAATTTCTCTTATGAAAATAAATGACAAATTAGAAGACGGAGGATACGCCCTAGTTGAGTTTGGCATCGTAGCAAAAAAAACTCTAAAAAATATATTGTGGGCCCCATTTTATTGGGCTGGCCATTTCGTAAAAAGAATTTCTGGAAGGGGATTTAAAGTGAACATTTCTAGATTTACTAAAGGAGAAATAGTCGAGATGATAAAAAAATCTGGCTTCAGGATAGAGAAGAATTTATCTGACAGTTTGTATCTTATCAAGAAGGAAAATGAATTATAAAATTGCAGTTATAATAGGGACGCGGGCAGAGTTAATTAAGACTTTTCCAATAATGCTGGAGTTGCAGAAAAGGAAGATGCCTTATTACTTCATACATACGGGCCAGCATGCCTTGAAAGATCTATGTAAAAAATTCGGTGTAAAATCTCCAGACTCAATTCTCACTAAAGAGCCTGAGAAAAGCACTAAGTTTTACGGAAATCAATTGAGCGGAATTCTATGGAATTTATTTCTAATTTTTAAAATTAGAAAAGAGTTGAGAAAATTAAAAGACTTGCAATATGTGCTCTATCACGGGGATACTATGACTACTGCTTCAGCAGCGGTTGCTTCTTCAAAAATTCTTAATTTTGGGAAGAACTATAAAAATGTCCATTTGGAGGCTGGACTTCGAAGTGAAAATTTATTCGAGCCTTTCCCGGAAGAATTAGCCAGAATAATCGCGGACTTTTTTTCAGACATTTTATTTACAGTTTCGTCACGTACAGAGAAGAATCTATCGCTGTACAAAAATAATAAGAAAGTCATATTAGTCGGAAATACTGTTTTGGATTCCGTCCAGTTAGCCTTGCAAATTTCAAAGACGAAAAAAATTAAATTTTTGTCGGAAAAAAAATTCGCCCTTATTTCTATACATAGGCACGAAAATCTGAAGAGTAGAAAAAGGATGGAGAAAATAGTTGACATTCTAAATTCGTTGGAGATCCCTTCTTATTTTACTCTACATGATAACACAAAAAAGAGTTTGGAAAAGTTCAGTCTATTAAAGAAAGTAAATAAGAATATAAAAATCATTCAACCGCTGGATTATGTAGATTACATTTATCAGATTTCAAAATGTTGTTTGATAATTTGCGACGGCGGGAGTTTGCAGGAGGAAAGTTTGATTTTCAGAAAACCTTGCATAATATTGAGAATGGCAACCGAAAGGCAGGAAGGGCTTGAGTCGAATTTCCAATTTTTGTCAAAACTTGACGTGACAAAAACGCGCGAAAAAATTTCTGAATATGCAAACCCTAACTTTGCCACGCAAGAATTTAAAAATCCCTACGGAGAAAAAGGAGTAAGTAAAAAAATTGCGGAGTTTTTAAAATGAAATTGCATATGGGTTGTGGCGTAGATTATAAGCAAGGATACGTAAATGTCGATAATTCTCCGCAAGTGAAAACTGATAAGTTGTGGGATTTGGAGAAAACTCCTCTTCCTTTCAAAGAAAATCAGTTTGAGGAAATTTTGGCAAACCATGTTCTCGAGCACGTTGAAAATTTTGTCCCTTTAATGCATGAGATTCATCGGATATCTAAACCAAAAGGCAAAATAAAAATCAGGACTCCTTTCTTCTCAGCTTGGGGACAATACAATGACCCAACTCACAAAAGATTCTTCACGCCTTGGACATTTACGTATTTCAAAAAAAATTCATATTCTCATGAGGTAAAAGCTCACTCCGATATGTTTGAGCCTATAAAAATTAGAATACATTTTGGTATTGGTCAGTCGAAGATTATGAACTCTATAATTGACCCTCTATTGAATTTGCATCAGCGTTTTTATTGTCGTTTCTTAGCATGGATTTTTCCTGCGGCTGAAATGGAGTATGTTTTAGAGGTAATAAAGTGAAAAAAATTTACCTGCAATACCCCTGGAGATTTCCAGATTCGCCGTATTATAAGTCTCTCGTGGAAAATCATCCGGTAGCCATAAAATATCTTGGAGCAGAAAATCAAAAAGGAGTTATAACTAACAAGAAAAAATTTTTGTTATCAAACAAGCTAAAAACAATTATACGGAGCACATTTAATTTTTTTAATTTTTCAGTCCCAAATATCTCTAGATCCTCGTCAAAAGAAAATTTCGATTTAATTCACTGTGCACATTGTTTGAGCTCAGAAAAAGACAAACCCTGGGTTGCGGATTTTGAAGGACAGTGGCAAATGTTTATAGGGAAAAAAACTTCTTTCGGAATTAGAAGAGTAAGAAAAATAATTGAAAGAAAAAATTGCAAGAAAATTATTCCTTGGACAAAGCACGCAGCCAAAGAAATAATTGAATTATATCCATCGATAAAAGGCAAGGTCGAGTTAGTTTATCCGGCAGTTCCCTTGATGAGAAGCGCTAAATCTTTTAGTTCAGAAAAAATAACTCTTATTTTTGTTGGCAGGTACTTTTATTGGAAAGGCGGACTTCATGCGTTGGAAGCAATGGATACGCTGACCAAGAAATATGAAAATGTAAAAGCGATTGTTGTCTCCGACGTACCTGAAGATATAAGAAATAAATATTCTAACAATGCAAAAATAAAATTTTTTGGTCTGATGCCTCAGGAAAAAGTCTTTGAAATTTACCGAGAATCAGACATCTCTATTTATCCGGGCTACTCGGACAGTTTCGGCTTCGGTTTTCTCGAAAGCATGAGTTTTGGAATACCTTCTATTACTGTGGATAATCTAACTAGAAAAGAGCTAATCGACGATGGAAGGACAGGATTTGTTGTCGTATCAAGAGAAAATATTTCTCTTGAACGTGTTGGTGATGCCGAAAGAAAAATCATAAACGATTTGGTTGATAAGGCATCAATGCTGATCGAGGACAAAAAAAAGCTTGAGAAGATGTCTAAGAATTGTATAGAAGAAATTAAAAAAGGCAAATTCTCTATTGCAAATAGGAATAAAAAGTTAAGTAGAATTTACAGCGAGGCTTTAAAATAATGGAAGTGAAAAATTGTAGGATATGCGAGTCAAAAGCTCTAGTTCCAATAATCTCGCTGGGAAAACAATATATTACTAACTTTATAGATGACGAAAAAGAACAAGGCGAGAGAATCCCATTGGACTTAGTTTTATGTAGCGAATGCAAGACTCTCCAATTAAAGCATAATGTTCCTCCAGAATCGATGTGGAGTGAACAATACTGGTATAAATCAGGAATAAGCTCTACAATCAGAGACGATCTAAAAGACCTCGTTGAAAAAGCTAAAAGTTTGAGAGCGCTGAAAAGCAAAGACATTGTAGTCGATATTGGATGTAACGACGGTACTTTGTTAAGTTTTTACGGCAAGGAAGGTTTTATTTTAGTGGGATTCGAGCCATCTAAAAATGTTGCCAAAGAGGCGGCCGAAAAAGGGCATACTGTAATAAATAGCTTTTTCAATGCTGAAGATTTCAAAAAGAAATTTGGAACGCACAAAGCTAAGATAATCACGGCTATATCTATGTTCTATGATCTTGAGGACCCAAATAAATTTTTAGAGGATATCGTTTCTTGTTTAGATAAGGACGGGCTTTTTGTGATACAGCAAAACTATCTTTTAACTATGCTAGAACAGAACGCATTTGACAATATCTGTCACGAGCACAGAGAGTATTATTCTTTCACTTCTCTAAAAAATCTTCTCGAGAAGCACGGCCTGGAAATCTTTGACGTGGAGCAAAATAATATCAACGGCGGGAGTATTAGAACTTATATAAAGTTCAAGGAAAACAAAGCAATATCTGGCTCTGTTAGAGCCGAGGATAGAATAGAAGAAATACTTTTAGCCGAGAATGAAGCAAGCATGGACTCTGAAAAACCCTACAAAGAATTTGCTAATAGAATCTCAAAGATAAAGGAAGATCTTATGGGTTTTCTCCAGCATGAAAAAGAGGAAGGTAAAAAAATTTGGATTTATGGAGCTTCTACAAGGGGAAATGTTATCTTGCAATATTTTGAACTAGGGCCGGAAATGATTGATTTTATCGCCGACAAGAACTCGGACAAATGGGGCAAGAAAACAGTTGGCACGCTAATTCCGATTATCTCGCCAGACAGAATAAAAGAGGAAATGCCCGATTATCTTTTGGTTAATACCTGGCATTTTTTGAGCGAAATAATGAAACAAGAAAGCGAATATTTCGAGAAGGGTGGAAAATTCATAGTAGCTTTGCCAAAATTTAAAGTTATCAGTAAAGATTAGAGTGCGAGTCTTTCTTTAATTCTTCT
>CAYXWK010000007.1:0-12020 GCA_964468785.1 Candidatus Woesearchaeota archaeon | reverse complement strand
ATAAATTCTATCCCATATCGGACGAAATTTTCATTTTCTTTTGTACTTATTCCTTTGCTTATTATTCTCGTATTCGTGTCAAGACCGTTAGTGGAATGTTTCGTCCAAAAACAGACACTTGATTTTTCGTTTACTCCGCCTCTTAGTAAACTTTCACTATTCAAAACTTTAACATAATCATCTCCGTCAAAAAGTCCGGACTTTCCGGCGTTTATTATCGGTGGAACATCTCCTGAATAAAATCCTCCAGCTCCAATTCTCTGCCCGTTTCTTCCGTTTCCTGAATAATCATTTAAGTTATCGTTGAAATCAATTCTTAACTGTAAGTTCGTTCCCGGAACGCAAGATTGCGGAACTGGAGTTCCACCATTACTTGGGTTTGTCGGAGGCGTTGGAGGTTCTTCAGAATTTAATGGACAATTTCCAATCGGAGTAGAGCTTCCTGCAAGAATTTCAGCAACGCAATCTTTCAAAACAGAATGTTGCGGAGTCGTTCCGGCTGTACTTCCATCCAAAGTTCCGAAAACATAAAATCTTTCGAGATTTTTAATTTGTTGTTCTGTCAAAGCTCCTGACCAAACGCTTAAAGTGTCCACCAGTCCGTCAAAATATCCGGAGCGGACACCATTTACCGAACGAGCTCCAATCAAAAGAGGTTCGTTTGTCTGTGAAACTTGTGCATCAGAGTAGTCTATTAATTGTGAATTGGTATACATTTTTATTTTTTTATTTCCGCTTTCGGACGGATTGTAAACTATGCAATCAAATCTCCAGGGAATATTCTGACTTCCTGATGTGCCAAAAGGATTTTGAGTGAAAGATTGTGTTGCGACTCCCGCACCAAAATAATTAGAACTACCAGTAACACGAGTTCCAATTTCTAATCCCTTATTATTTCCGCTGACTCCCTTGCTAATTATGCTCGCGTCCCTGTTTGCCACTGAATGAAGAGTTTCACTTTTCCAATTGAAACAAACAGTTACTGCCTGACTTCCGCCAAAACTCATTCCTGCGCTGTTAGCGACTGAAATATAATCTTCCTCAAGCCATCCGAATTTTGCAGATTTTCCGTATTGATTTCCGGGAGAGGCAGAAGAAAGTTCAACTCCGTAAAGAGTTCCATGTCTGTTATTTCCGGACAAATCCTGAACGGTATTTCCATCTCCATCAAAAGTGTAATGCAACATCAGTTGCGAAGTTTGCGCAGAAACGCTACCAATAAAAAAAATAAAAGCAGCCACTAAAAATATGGATTTATTCATAAATAAGAATGTAAAAATTCATTTAAATATTTATCTCAATAACTTTTTTCCTCGATTTCGGAGTTTTTATCTCAACCCCTTTTTGTGATACTCCAAATTCTTTTGCAATTAACTTCACAAGCGCTTCATTCGCTTTTCCGTCAATTGCTTTTTCCTTCACGTTCGCAACAAATTCGTTTTCAGAAATTTTCTCCAAAAAACTAACGGATGAATTAGGTTTAACTTTTACAAAAATTTTCATTTCCTCGTAAGTTCTATTCCTTTATAGTCAAACTTAAACGGAAGAACTTTCATTCCACTGATTTTTTTTTCAAAACTTTTGAGTTTTTTGGTAATTTTATTTTTGTTTTCTGGTTTTGTGTAAATAATCATACATCCTCCTCCGCCGGCGCCAGTTGCGCGTGTCGCCAGACAATCTTCATGGCATATTTTTTGTATTTTTTGCATAGATTCTGACTCCATGTCTTTGTGCAGGGCTTTTTGCAGATTCCATGTTTCTCTTATCAATTCAGTCATTTTGTTTTGATTTGCAATATGATTTGCCATTTCTTTTGCAATTTCAGACATCCGTTCCATTACCGGAATTTTTGACATGTACGCTTTGTCTCCGAAAACTCTTTCGTGAACATTTGCCGATAAGTGACGGTCGCCGGTGAAAACGAGGATTAGTCTTTTATGAAGATGGTTTGCCTTTTCTTTCGAAATTGGTACTCTTTTTATTGAGCCGTCTTTCCTAAATTCCCAGTAATTGACTCCGCCAAAAATTGCAGCTGCCTGGTCCTGAAATCCTGCACGTTGTCCGACTATTGCGTTTTCGAATACATTTACTCTCTTTATGAGTTCTGTTTTGTCTTCTATAAGTTCCGGATTTGCAGCAACCAAATATGAGCTTCTTAATGCTCCGGAAGTTCCGAGTCCAGAGTGAGAAGGTATTTTATTTAGTGAGCTTATTAATTTTCCTTCGACGAGCGTAGCAGTTACTCTAAGATTTATTGCAGCGTTCAGAACGGCTCCTCCGAAACTACTTCTGAACGGGTCGGCGTCGCTCCATCCTGCTGAAATGTCTATTCTTGTTGGAGCAGTTACTTTAATCATCGTCACCTCAATACTCGGAAACAAGACGGCTTTTTATATTTTTAGAATCAATATTTTCTTAATTGTTGGATGGAGATATACATTTCTTTCCCCTGGCTTGTCAGAGTCAATGCAACTATGTCTTCTTTTTTTGATTCGAAATAAAGTTGCGAAGGTTCTCCTGTGATTCCTTTGCTAAGAGCGAATCCTCTTTCTGTCATATATGTAAAAATTTCCCTCATTAGATGGCTGTATCCTCTTTCATACAAACTGACTCTTATTTTTTCTCTATCACTTATTCCAGTAATTGTGAATCTCTCGGTTTCCAAAACGAACTGCTTTTCCAAGTGCTTCGCTAAGTCTTCCTGCAATTCTCTTTCTGTATCTTCTGTCATCATAATGCTCGGATTTCATAAGAAGAGTATAAAAATCTTTTGTCAGCAGTTTCCAGTTTTTTGGAGAAATCCCACAGAAAGTTTCGGAAATTGTGAAAATGACGGGGAATTTATTCTGTAGAGTTTTTTAGAGTCTCGCTCTATTGAAGCAACAAGTCCTTTTTCCTCCATATCAAATAGCTGGTTGGAAATTATTATTTCGAGCAATCTTTCATAGTGTCTTCCGCTGAAGAAACCTTTTCCTTTGATGTATTCTTTTCGTATTTGTTCTATTTCGATTCCATCTTGTTTGTCATTTTGGGAAAAAAGAAGAATTTTGAATACTGCTTCGTAGTCGAATACCGGCAATTTAAACGATTCGTAAATTCTTGAGGAAGAAATTCTCCCATCTGCGAACATTTGAAAATGAAAGATGTTTAAGATATAAACCTTTGTGCGGTGAATTGTTATTTTGTGTTTAATTTTTCCGCGCTGATTCTAATGCCTTTACTTGCAATGTCTGTTAAAGTGAATACGAGAGAATTTTTGTCACATGCCAAATGCAGTTCGGCGCGTGAACCGTCTGAACTGGAGGTTTTTCGCGCGGATTCATATCCTATTCCGTGATAGTGTCTTTCGATTGTCTTAGCTATTTGCAGGGCAGTATTTGCTTCGGATATTTCTCGTGGAATGCAAAATTCGTGTGAATCTGCGGACTCAAATATTCTTAATTGTTTATCCAGTTGTCTGTAAAGATTTTCTATTTTTGTTGAATACATGTGGAGAGTTTTTAACTTTTAGTTATATAAATGTTAGCTTGAACTATTTAGTCATAATTTCTAATCCGTCTCTGTGTTGAATAACGTAGTCTTTTCCGACTGCACGTTTTGATTTCAAGTGTATCGCTTTTACGAAACCTTTTCCTATATCGCTGTGCAGTCTAAACGCAAAATCCAGCGCAGTCGAGCCTTTTTTCATTAAATAACAATCTGGCAAAACATTTCCCTTTGAATCTTCCATTTTTTCTCCCGCCGGAAAAACCGCAACCATTTCAAGAATTTCAAAGATAATTTTGTTCAAAATTTCCTGAATTCCTGTTGAGCCATATTCTTTCAGAATATTTCTGATTTCTTCCAAAGCCGTTTTTTGTTTTTCGTTCAACTCTTTTTTTTCCTTGAAATCGTTTTCTCCAGGAATGTAATCAATCAACCCGTGTTTGTCGGCTTCTCTCAAAGCCAATTCTCCTTCGGCAAAGCACGGAACAATCGGGTAATCAAATTCTTTTTTCAGTTTCTCAAGATTTATTTTTGATGAAGGTCTGTCCATTTTGTTCGCAGCAATTATCATCGGTTTTGTGCAACGTCTGAGTTCACGCGCAAAATTTGAAACATCTGCATCTGTCCAAGAAGAAGGTTTTTCCGAATTTAATTTACATTTTAAAATAGTGTGCTTAACATCGCCCTCGTCAACTTTCAATCCTGAAAATTGTCTCGCCACTTCAACCGCGAAATTTTTCTTTTGCATTTCAACAGTTCTCGCGAATGTTTTCCAGACTTTCATTAAAATTCCCAGATACCATTTATCAAGTTCATTTTCAATTACTTTCAAATCATTTCCAGGATAACAATTTTCTGCGGGCTTTCCTTCCGCATCTGTTTCGCCCGACATGTCAACAACATGAATGAAAGCGTCTGCACTTGCTAAATCGTTCAGAAACGCATTCCCTAAACCTTTCCCTTCCGCCGCACCTTCAACCAATCCTGCAACATCCAACAAATCAAACGGAACAAATCTCCATTTTTCTTTTACATAGCCTTCGCGTGGATTTGAAACTTTTCCAAATTCAGGAGCCAAATCTTCAATTTTAACATACGCCATTCCGTGATTTGGTTTTATAGTTGCGAACGGATAATTTGCAATTAGAATGTCTGACAAAGTCGATGCTTTGAAAAACGTGCTCTTTCCAACATTTGGTCGCCCAACGATTCCAATTAACATATCGATTAAGAAATTGACTGGTTAATAAAATTATTGTATCTGTGAAAGACTATCTGTGCACTACAATCATCATTTGCCCGATATTTCCGGATGAATCTGTTGCATCTGCGCGGATTATGTTCTGTCCGGATGTCAGCTGATTTTTGTTTATGTTTCCACTGGAACAAATCGGAGTGGATGGGACGTTTGAATAAAGACATACTTTTTTTGAAACATTATTTAGGAATATTTCAACTTTGCTCACCCCGATATTATCCGTAGCAGTTGCTTCAACAACGAAATTTCCTCCACCAGTTATTGTCGTTCCGTCTAACGGCTGAATTATATTAATGCTCGGCAAAATTGTGTCCGGAACTATAACATTATAATTCATCATCGCCATGCCTACATATTCGGTATGTTGCGTATTTGTTGCAACAACAGGAAGTTGATTTAATCCTGCTTCTGCGTGAATTGTCGGAGTAATAGTGATTGTGAAAGTATGTTGCTGTTCGTATCCCAAAGTAATGCTTTGACTTTGCGGTTGCCTTATGAAAGCTTCGCGCGATTTCCCATTAGGAGTTATTTCTCCCAATGAGTCACTCTCACTCAAAACTGGAATCGGGACTAACGGCACATAAACATTCCCTGCGATATAAAACTCAGAATTTTCGCAGAGAATGTTATTATTATTCGTGATTGTAACGCTGTAAGTTCTTGAATCTCCAACTGCTCCTGATTGAGATTGAGGTGAAATCGTGACTGAGGGATTTTGTCTGACGCAAACTGACGGATAAACATTGTAATTCGCAGAAACCGATGCACTAAATGATGGTCTTTCAGAATTGCTTACGGTGTGAGTGAAACTGTAAAATCCTTCGGCAATTTCAGGAGAAGAAGTTATCTGAATTATTCTTTCATCATATTGTCCCGGTAAAAGCGATACAGAATATTGCCCGATATTATGGTTTAATTCATTGGTCAATGAAGGAGCTACATTGAATGTTGTACTTCCGCAATATGGTCCGCTGTTTTTGTTAGTTACGCGTACTGCATAATAAAGTGTCTCTCCCGGATTTCCCCATTGCCCTGTAGGAGAAATTGTTATCTCAGGATTTCTGTCTATGCAGGACTGGGCAGAAGCAAGTAAAACTGAATTGCCGATGTTTAATCTTCCCCAACCGTATGATGTGTCCCATCCCGACACTCCCAAATCATCTGCGCCCTGCTCCAAAAATTCTTCAACCTGATATCCTGTAAATTCTGGATTAATTGAATAAATTAGTGCAGCTGCTGCGGCAGCCATCGGGGCAGAAAAAGAAGTCCCACTGACCGAACCATATCCTCCCTCCTTTATTGTTGTTCTAATACCTGCTCCCGGGGCAACCAAGTCAATTAAATTTCCCGTGTTACTAAAAGATGCGAGCGCATCTGTGCTTGTAGTCGCCCCAATAACCATTATAGGATTGTCTGCTGAACTAACAAATGTAGCTTGATTACCTGCACTTGCAAAAACCAAACCGCCATAATTATTCATAAAATTAAGGGTTGCTGTTTGAATACTGCTGGAAGTTGAAATTGAATAACTAAATGTTGCGATTTTAGCACCGTCGTTAGCTGCGCGAGTAATTGCTCCCGAAATAGCTGAAGTGGTTGCGCCTCCGCCATCATCTGAAACTTTGTAGTGGAAAATTTTCCCCTGCCAGTTTATAGATGCAACACCTACTCCGTTGTCAGTTACCGCTCCTGCAACGCCTGAAACTTTTGTGCCGTGTCCGTAAACATCTCCAATGTTTGGGCTATTTTCATAGGTGTTCCAACCACCAATTAATTTGCTCGCTAAATCCGGGTGTGAAGCGTCAATTCCGGTATCTAAAACAGCTACAACAACATTTGGGTCTCCAGTTGTGAAATCCCACGCAGTTGGAGAAGAAGTGATTGGAAGATGCCATTGCTGGGAATATTGCGGGTCGTTTGGAATAATCTCAGGGAAAACAATTCCCTCCATTTCAGCGAACTCAACATCAGGGTTTTCTCTGACAAATTCAACAATTTCTTTTTCTAAGCCTGCAGAAACCTCAATAGTATATATTCCTAATGAATTTTCTGAAACTATTTTTCCGAACTTAAGGTACTCTATCTGCTTTTCTCTTTTTACTTCAGGAAAAAACTTAACGATTAAAACTCCAGGAGAATAATGTTCCGGGTTGTAAACCGAAATAATTTTTTCAACAACAAAGTCTTCTCCGTTTCGTATTCCAATCAACCTGACATCGGCACCATTTAGCTTTTCCAGGTTTTCAACTGCCTTTATATTTAAAGAATCTTTATCATTGAGAATTTTCTCACCATTAATCCTGCCAGTAACCACTGCTTTTTCATTCGGCAAAGCACTAGCCAAAACTTTTCTGTAATCTCCGTTTAAAACCAATGAATCTCTTTCACTTAAAATTATATTATTGGCTTTTTCACTTTTTCCGATAGAATTAAGCAATTCAACTTCAAGAAGGTTTTCAGTAATTTTATTAGAATATTCCTTGCCTTCTTTCAATTTAGGACTCAAATTTAATTCATCGCGTAAACCATAAGAGACAAAAATCAAGAGCAACAAAAATATTAGTAAAGACAATAATCCTATGATTCTACTTTTCGCCATCTCAATGAAACTAAAATTTTTTAATATAAATATGTTTGTATATGTTTCAAAATAAATTCCGCAGTAAATCTGAAAGATAATCAAACTTTACTTAAGTCGTGTACGAATTTAATCGCCTCTCGCATCAAATTTTCTTTTGACTGATGGTTGTAAAACAATCTTGCATTATTGCGTGCAATTTTCAAACAATCTTCAGTGTTCTGTCCAGTTCCATCAAGATACCCGAATTTGTCTTTTCTGTCTGCTTCTTCAAATTCTCTGAAAGTTTTTGGGTCACCTTCACGATTTCTCGCCTGACAATATCTCCATCTCGTCCAGATAAATGCGTCAACACCAACGAGCTTAAATCTCTCGCCGAATGTTTCCTGAAAATGTTGTATCTGGTCAGGATACCTGAATCCATCGATAACATAATTTCCTTCATCAGAAATTTTCGCGATTATTCTTGACGTCCAAAAATTCACGCCGAAATCCAACCGTGCCTGATTTCCCCAATACTGCTGTTTTTCTCTTTCGTTCGGACCTTTCGAGTTCAAATCTTCTTCTATAAAATTTCTAACTTCTTCTCCAAACGAAAAAAGTTCAAATCCCTGCGACGCAACAGATTTAGAAAAAATTCCTTTTCCAGAAACTATCGAACCTGTGACTCCTAAGATTAAATCGTTCATAAAATTAAGAAAATTAACTGAATTTAAAGATTTATATTCAATTCTTCCAACAAATAACCTGCTTTTCTCTGAAAAAGCGCTACGTCTCTGTCGTTATAGATTATCAAATCTTTCATTTTCAAACACGTAGAAACATCTCTCCCATTTTTCTCTGAAACGCCTTGCCTACGGAATCCGTTGAAGTCAAGTTCATCAAAATATTCAAAGTTTTCATAATTGCTAAATTCTCCTCTCGAACGCTCGTATCTCACTTCTTTTTTCGCTTCAATGCCAACCAAAACAAAATTTTTCCTAAAATGTTCACGAAACACGACAACTTGGTCTGGAAAACCAATCCCCGAAATGACATAATTAGAATCCGGAGAACGTTCTATTTCTGCAACAACCTTGTGAGCCCAAACGGGACCATGCTCCTCTTTTCTCCGCAACGCTTCATAAAGCAAAAGGTTTTCACGCGTCGGTTCAATTCCCTTTTCAATCGCCTCACGCCTGACAATCTCTCTCAAAGAACAAACTGCAAATCCTCTTTGAGAAAGCACGTCCGAAAAAATATCTTGCCCTGCCAAAATCCTTCCTGTTGTCCCAATTATCATCATCCAGAGGTTAAGCAAAGAGTTTTTAATAATTTATATTCAATTATTCAATCAGCTTCTTAACCTGGTTTCTTAAATCTTCAATTGTTTTATTATTTTCAATTTTCTTATCGGCCATCTCAAAAACTTTTTGATGTTGTTGTCCTTTTTCGTTTTCATTCGCTCCGAAATCTCGTTCCTCAACTTTCAGAAATTCTTCCCAAGTTTGCGGGTCTTTTTCCCTTCGCCGTTTCAAAAGTCTTTCAAACCTTATTTTTTTGTCAGCCTCTATCTTTACTAAAATGAAGTCATTCCTGAATTTTTCTCTTAAAACCTCAACCTCTCCGGGATTTCTGATATTTCCGATTACGTAATTTTTTTCAGGCAACATCTTTTCGATTAAAATTCCCGACAAAACTCCTGTTCCCCTTTCTTCGCGAAGTTCGTTTCCTAAATCTTGCAAATTTTTCCGAGTTATTTCAATTCCCCTTTCTACGCAAACCTCTCTCAACACATCCGAATAACTCATCCAAATAAACCCAAACTCTTTTTTCAAAATCTCGCCAATCGTGTCAGTCCCAGCACACAACGGACCAGTTAAGCCAATTATCATCCGCAAAGAAAAAATTACGGAGTTATATAATTAACTATGCAACAAAAAAGCTAATCTTTTTATATGAGCTTCCTATTTTTATATTAAGATGCCTACATTAAACTGGATTGGAAAAGAAGCGGTTGTAAATCACGATAAAGAAGTGCCTTTTAGATTGCTGAAAAAAGTTAAATCTCATTCTGTTGGAGATTCTCAAAATTTAATTATTAAAGGAGATAATTTAGAAGGGCTTAAAGCACTTATGCCTTATTATATTGGAAAAGTAAAATGTATTTACATAGACCCGCCGTATAATACTGGAAATGAAAATTGGGTTTATAATGATAAAGTTAATTCTCCTAAGATAAAAAAGTGGTTAGGAAAAGTTGTTGGCGGAGAAGCACAGGATTTATGCAGACACGATAAATGGCTTTGTATGATGTATCCGAGATTGAAGTTGTTGAGAGATTAGACTTAGAAACCTTGCCGAATATTAAATTTTGGGTAAGAAGCAGAGAGAAAAAAGACCCTTTCTTTATTCAAGGTTGGAAGAAAAATAAATTTTATCCGGACTTTATCGCTGTTACAAAAAAAGGTAATATTGTAGCTTTAGAATGGAAAGGAGAAGACAGAGTAAGTAACGAAGACACACAATATAAAGAGGAAATCGGAAAAATTTGGGAATCAATGAATAAAAACCTGCATTTTTTCTTAGTTCATAATGGAAATATTGAAGAAGTTTTAACAAAACTAAAAGAACTCTAAAACTCTTTCTTCCTCCTATCTATCCTCACAAAAAATTCTGCGTTAATGTAAGGATATAAAAAAGTTGCGTTACCAAAAACTTAAATAACCTCTCTTATCTTCTTTGTATGATCCCGTAGCTCAGCCCGGTTAGAGCGCCGGTCTTATATGACGCGCGTTGAAAGCAATGCGTTCTCTCACGAGATAAATCTGCGTAAAACAGAGTCGAAGAGAGCCGGAGGTTCCCGTGTTCAAATCACGGCGGGATCATGTGAAAATGAAATCAATAAAATATCGTGGCAGGGAAGTTTATCTTGACCCGGAAACTCCAAGTGAAGATAAGAGAAAAACGAGATTTGAGAAGAGGGTAGTTTTTGCTCTTGGTGCTTTTGTTATTCTTGGTGCGCTTTATGCGGTGAAGGTCTCGTGTGATTCTTATGATGCTACGCAAGTAATTAATTCTGAAAGAGAAGAAGGAATTGAAAAACTTGTTGAGTAACTATTTTTTGCAAATCGCCAAAGCGTACGAACCATCTTCTGAAGCTTTTAGATTTACTTTGTCGAAATAGATTTTAAGGAAGTCAGATAGTTCGTCTTTTCTATAGTGATAGGTAAACCCAATTACTAACTCGTCTCCTGAGCGCATTTCTATTTCTTTTTCCCTAACTTTAAGATTTATGTTTTTGAGTATCTTGTAATAAAATTCTATTCTGGAGTTTCTGAAACGCACGTTCCAGGAAATTTCATCTTTTTTTATTCCGATGGAAAGAGGTATTTTCATAAAGAATTTATTCAAAAAATTATTTTCTCGGCATGACTTTACTATGTCTTTTTCCACATTAGTGTTATCTATTCCGTTTCCGATTATAAGGAAATCTCCTTTATCCATGCTTTTGCTGATTGCGTAAAGTAGTTCGTGAATTTCAAAATTTCCTAGAGTATTTCCGAGGAGAAGAAATACATTTTTCATATAGATTTCCTGTTTAAACAGAGAAGTTATATTTTCCAGGTTTTCGAAGTCGGAAATGTTGAATCTGAAGTCTATTACTTCTCCTTTGTTTAACTTTGATACGGTTTTCATCGCTTTTCCTACCATATATCCACTAATGTCGATTGGATAATATCTTACTTTTGGACTGTTTATTTTTTCTATAATGAGGGATGCTTTTCTTCCGTTCCCACAACCAAGGTCTACTATATTTACAGGTTCGTTTCCAATTGTTTTTGAAATTTCTTCCAAGTATTTTCGCAGGAGAGTCCATTCTTTCGGACTTATTTCTTTTTGATATTCTGTAGAGTCTATGAAGTCAAGATATGCTTGGGCTTGTTCAGGAGTAAGATACCAAAGTTTAGAATCGGCAATATTCCAGATTCGAGTTTTTCCTTGAAGAGAGTAACCTCTCTTGATGAGTTCCTTGAAAATCAACTCGTTTATTTTAGGATTCATCCAATTAAACATTAAAGGTTTAGTTTAAATAACTTTCTTACTCAAAAATTGGAACCGCAATATATTTATAAGATGATTACAAACTTAATTAGTTCGTTAACCGTTAAAAGGAGGTAAAATGGTAAAAAAGAAGTTGAAGAAGAGGGTGAAAAATTTGACGACGGCTAAGAAGAGTTCTTTGAGACGGAAAAATCTTTCTCTCGCCATTGTTGCTTTAATTCTTAATGTGATAATCCTTCCCGGACTTGGTAGTTTGATTGGCGGAAAAACGAAGGAAGGTATTTGGCAACTTGTTCTGTTCTTAATTGGGGCTGTGCTTTTCCTTTTCTATGTTGGAATTCCTATTTTAATCGCAGCGTATGTCTGGGGAATTGTTACAGGGATTAAACTGATTCAAGAATCTGAATAATTTGCGAAAGCAAAGTTTAAAAGTGGACTTATCTGTTTTAGCGGAGCCCGTATAGTCTAGTGGTTAAGGACGTGGCCCTTTCGCGGCCAAAACCCGGGTTCGAATCCCGGTACGGGCATAAGGATTCGAACATTCAGAGCATTCCTGACGGAATCTCTGACCTTCGCTTCTCACGAAGCTTCAGGAATCCCGGTACGGGCATAAGTCTTCGCAGATTTGCGAATCCGTGGGAGTTTCAATTCATA
>CAYXWK010000006.1:0-12063 GCA_964468785.1 Candidatus Woesearchaeota archaeon | reverse complement strand
TATTTTTCCATCTTGAGAGCAGATTAATTATAACATCACATGTTTTCGTATATTTCAAACTGACGTAGAGCAAATGGTCTGCACTTATTTTTTCCTTTATTATCTCTTCCATGGAGAACGCTATATGGTTGTTATCATCCTAAATTTACGAAGAACTTAATTAGTTATTGCTCATTTATATACTTTTCGAGAGTTTTTCATATTTTTCCAAGATTTTTTGCCAGTATTTCTGTTCTCTCCAGTAGGTTTTTTACTTCTTTTAATCCCTTCTCCCAAAAATCTTTTTTATTTATTTCTATTCCAATATTTTTGAAAATGTTTTCTGGCGATTCTGATGTTCCTGCTGATAAAAAATACTTCACTTTTTCCATGTAATTTTTATCTTTCTTTACTAAATTTTGTAGGGATTTTGAAATTAAAAGTCCGGATGCGTAGGAGTAGACGTAAAATATATATCTGAAGTGGGGAATGTAAATCCACCAATTTTCCGCATCTTTAACATCTACGAATTCTCCAAGATAAGACTCCATATGCTTCTTGAAAATTTCTCCTATTTCTTTTTTTGATAAGTATCCTTTTTCTCTGAATTTTGTGTGGAGTTCAAATTCAAAATTATAGAATGCAACTTGTCTGAAAATTGTTGAAATATCTCCGTCCAGTTTTTGCATGAGAATAGAAAGCCTTTCTCTTTCAGTTGCGTTTTTTAAAATTTCTTCAAGAACGAAATCTTCCATAAAAGTGCTTGCAACTTCTGCGGTGGATTTTGGAGTTCCGATGTTTAAAGAATTTTGTTTTTTGTTCATCATTTCGGCGTTTATTCCGTGCCCAACTTCGTGTGCAATTGTTATTACATCCTTCAAAGAATTATCGTGATTTAACATTATGTAAACCGGCTGAGTTTTTAACAAGTGGGAACAGAAAGCACCACTTCTTTTTCCTTTTTTTGGAAATACATCTATTTGAGAATTTTTAACAAATTTTTCAAGAATTTCTGCGAATTCATTATCTAATTGGCTGAATGTTTTGTGAACTATTTTTACGGCTTCTTCATACTCATACTCTCTGTTATCTTCTCCGTAAGGTGTGGCTCTTTCATAATACTTTATTTTGTTTACTCTGTTTAATTTTGCTTGTAATTCATAAAATCTTTTTGAAAGATGGAAATTTTCTGAAACTGTTTTTATCAGAGTATCAACAGTTTCGGTAGATATATCGTCAGTTAAATGTCTTGGTTCGTCCGGGCGTGAAAACTTTCTCAACTCCGAGTTTATCTTTGCATTCATAAGGATGGCATTTATTTCCGATTCAGCAACTTCAGAATATCTTTCTAGTATTTCATTCACTAATTTTCCGGCAGTGTCTCTTATTTGCTTGTTTGGATTTTGAGTAAGGGAGAGAAGTTCAGAAAAATTTTTCTTTACGGATTTGTTGCTTATTTCTATTTCTTTTTCCTGTTTAGAGAGCAAACCGGAAGTGAGGCGTTCCCAAAAATCGTGGGAAACGGTTTCTTTAAGAGAGATTATTTTTTCCTCTTCTTCAGATAAAGTATGTTTGGCACTTTGAAATAATCTTTCCAGGTAATGTTTGTAATCTTTCAGATATTCTGATTCGAGAAATTCTTTTTGTTTTTTTTCAGAAATTTTCGAAATTTTGAGAGTGAAGAACTTCATGTTATTTGAAAGTTCTTTTTCAACTTCTTCTGCCTTGTTTAGCTTAGCCTTTATTTCAGAATTTGATTGTTCGACTTCTGATTTTAAGTGATAATAGAATCCGACGTTTCCGGAGCATCCATAATTGGTTTCTATATTTTCAAGTTCGTCAAGTGCTTCTTTCAGAGTTTTTTCGTTCGTTAAATAATCTTCTCTGCTTTTCCATTTTGAAATAAATTCTCTGTGAACTTTTTTCATTTCTTCAGTTTGCGTTACAGCATCTTCTTCTTTTTTTAGCAAGAGAGATAAGTCCCAATCGGTTTTTTGTATTTGCATTTTATTCAGTTAGATTCAAAATTGATTCTGCGATGTCTCCTTCGTTTTTCTCGAGAGCCTCGCGGGCTTTTTCTAACGATGAGGAAGTTTTCTCTGCAACTAATCTAACATCTTCATCGGAAAATTTTTCTCCGCTTTCTTCATTTATCTCTCCCGAAATTTGAAATGATTCCTGCCCCTGCATAGAGATTTTTTGGATAGAAGGATTTTCTATTATTATTTTTCCGTCAGTTTTTTCTATTATTACTCTGATTGCTTCAATTTCTTCCTGAGAAATTCCCATTTGGCGCATCATCGCCTGCATTTGCTTAGGATTTATTTTGCCCATTCCCGGAAACATTTTGTTTGACAGAAATACGATTATTTATACTTTTTGTTAAAATGGGAAGAGAAATTTTAGTGAGAGAACCAGAACGATTATCGCTGCTATAAAAACCAGGACTTGCCCAGGAGTTAGCATAATCTTACTTTCGTATTCTTCATCATAGCGCATCAGTCCGCCGAACGAACCCGGCATAGATATTCTGTTTTCTGCCATATATTTTTTAGAATTTACCAGTATAAAAGGTTAGCGGTTATCTGTTTTCGTAGGAAACATATCCCATAAATCCGCCTAAAATGGCAAATCCGGAAGTGGAATAAGCGATTGCTTCTTCTCCGCCAATAATGTATCCTGCAACAAGTCCGGCTAATCCGCAGACGGAAGAACCGTGAAGAATTTGTTTTAATGCAATTCTCCAATTATCTTTTTCTTTATCCTTTCCTGAAAGCTCACATTCCTCAACTTTATCTTCGAGATTTTTCATAACTCTGAACATTTTCAAAGGTTTAAAATTCTTTCTAAGAGGTCTTTTTGCAAATGTATAATTTTCAGATAATCATCTCAACTTATCCAAAAACTTTTTCTTGTCCCAACCTCTTACTTCTTTTCCCCATAAAACGAAAATTCTGTTTATTTTTTTCCAGTATTTTTTCGGAACAATTTTCATAAGTTCAATTTCAGTCTCATTCGGATTTTTTGTTTTTACAAAGCCGAACACATTGGAAATTCTGTGAACGTGAGTATCGACGCAAATTCCGTCTTTATCGTGAATTTCAGTCAGAACAAGATTTGCGGTTTTTCTTCCAACTCCCGGAAGCTTGATGAGCGATTCTATTGTATCTGGGACTTTGCCGTTGAAATTTTTTATTAGCATTTGTGCGCAAGCTTTAGAGTTTTTAGACTTAGTTTTGTAGTAATTTATTTTTCTCGTAAGGTTTTCAATTTTTGAAGTTTTCGCACTCGCCCATTTTTCGAGTGTTGCAAGTTCCTTGAACGCGTTTTCCATTATCGGAATCGTAAGTTCATCGCGACTTTGCGCAGAATAAATCGTCGTTATCAGAGTTTGCCAGTCGTTTTTCCAACCTTCGCCCGCCAATCTCTTGGAAGACTTTCCGTATTTTTTCTCTGCTATGCAAAATATTTTTAGAAAGTTTTCTTTTTTATTCATTCTCTTTGAAAAACCTCAATGTTTTTAACCCTTCTTCTCTTTTGAAAATAATGGTCGGTGCTGATTTGAAGAACATTGAAAATAGATGGAGAGTTTTTTGGGAAGAGAAAAAAATATATTCGTTTGACAGGAAAACGAAGAAGAAGATTTATTCTATTGACACACCGCCTCCGACTGTTTCAGGCAAGATGCATATCGGTCATGCGCTTTCCTATTCCCAGCAGGATTTTATTGCGCGTTATAAGAGAATGAAGGGTTTTGAAGTTTTTTATCCATTTGGGACTGACGATAACGGATTGCCGACCGAAAAATTAGTTGAGAAATTGAAAAATGTGCGTAGCAAGGAAATGACGAGAACTGATTTTATTGATTTGTGTTTAGACACTCTGAAAGATGTTCTGTCGGAGTTTGTTCAGGACTGGAAAGATATAGGCATGAGCTGTGATTTTGATTTATACTATTCAACAATAAATAAATCCTCGCAGATTATTTCGCAGAAATCTTTTTTGAATTTGTATAAACAAGGAGAAATTTATAGGGAACAATTTCCTACTTTGTATTGTTCTGAATGTCAGACGCCCATTGCACAAGCCGAGCTCGAGGATAAATCAAAATCGAGCAAGTTTAACACCATTAGATTTTTTGTTGAGGGAAAAGATTTTTTGATTGCAACAACTCGTCCTGAACTTATTGGTGCATGCGTCGCTATTTTTGTTAATCCGAAAGACGAAAGATTCAAGAAATTTATTGGGAAAAAAGCTAAGACTCCTTTATACGAGGAGGAAGTTTTGATTGTAGGAGATGATTCTGCAAGCATGGAGAAGGGAACAGGAGCTTTGATGATTTGTTCGTATGGGGATAAATATGATGTTGATGCGATAAAGAGGCATAAATTGAAGCCGAAAATTATTTTTGATATAAAGGGTAGAATGAAGGATTCGAGGTATTTTGGTTTAACAATAAAGCAGGCGAGAACAAAAATCCTTGAAGATTTGCAGAAGGCTAATTTGTTAGTTGAGCAAAAAGATATTGAGCATGTCGTGAATGTTCATGAAAGATGCGGGACTGAAATTGAATTTTTGCCTGTTGAACAATGGTTTGTTAAAATTCTTGATAAGAAAAGAAAGCTGATTGAAAATGGAAGGAAGATAAAGTGGCGTCCTGAATTTATGTTTAAACGCTATGAAAACTGGATAAATGGTCTTGAGTGGGATTGGAGCATTTCTAGGGAAAGACATTTTGGAATCCCTATTCCTGTTTGGATTTGTAGTGGATGCAATCATGTTATTCCGGCGAATGAAAAAAATCTTCCGGTAGACCCGGTAGCTGTCGGAAAAATTAAGTGTGGCAAATGTGGTGGAGAGGCTTTGCCTGAAACGAAGGTTTTGGATACTTGGGCAACTTCTTCATTGACTCCCCAAATTACTTCTGAACTTAGCAATGGAAAAGTAAAAATTCCTTTTTCTTTGAGACCACAGGGACATGATATAATTCGCACATGGGCATTTTACACAATTGTTAAGACTCTTCTTCATGAAAATAAATTGCCATGGAAGGAAATTGCGATTTCAGGTTTTGTGACTCTCGGCGGACAGAAGATGTCGAAATCAAAGGGAAATGTTATTGATCCAAGAAAAGTGATGTCTGACTTTGGTGCAGATGCTCTAAGATATTGGGCTGCGTCGCCGAAACTTGGAGAGGATGTAGATTATATGGAAAAAGATTTAGTTACTGGAAAGAAGTTAGTTACCAAATTGTTGAACGCAGCAAAATTTGTTTTTTTGAATTTGAATGAATGGAACGGAAAGAAGCCGGCAAAAATTACCGAGACTGACAGGTTATTTCTATCAAAAATTAATGAAGTGATTGAGAGTTGCACAGAAGAGTTCGACAATTACAACTATTCCAGAGTCAGGGGAGAGGTTGATAATTTATTCTGGAAAGTTTTTGCAGATAATTATCTGGAGATTGTAAAGAAGAGAGTTTACAACGGAACAAAAGAAGAGAAAGATTCGGCATTCTGGGTACTGTATCAGGGACTTTTTGCGATTTTGAAATTGTATGCTCCATTTGTTCCGTTTGTGACTGAAGAAATTTATCAATGCCATTTCAGGAAATTTGAGGTTCGTGAATCAATTCATTTGGAGAAATGGCCTTCTAAAATAGCAATTTCCATGCATAAATATGACTCAAACGTTTGGGGAAAAATGATAGAAATTATTGGAAAAGTTAGGCAGGCGAAATCTGAGCTTAAGGTCGCAATGAATGCTCCGATTAAATTAAGTTTAACCGAAGAGGATTTGAGAATTGTTGAAAATGTTTTGGAGGACTTGAAGGGAGTTTGTGTCGCAAAAGAAATTGTTAAAGGGGCTTTCAGGGTTGAGCTTGTCCGATTGTAAGTTTTATTAACCTTACTTTCTAAACTTTTTGATGGTCGATATTGATGAAAAGAAAAAGAAAGAACTTGGGGACTTGGTCGAGTTGCTCGGAAGTATTAGGGGAAGACATACGGAGTTAGTTACAGTTTTAGTTCCATCCGGAACGAACATTAATATGATAACCCGCCAGTTGGAGAGTGAGAAATCTACGGCTTCAAACATCAAATCTAAATCTACGAGAAAAAATGTAACTGAAGCTCTTGAAATGATAATTCGCGAGACGAAACAGATGAAACAGACTCCGGAAAACGGACTTGCTATTTTTTGTGGAAATATTTCCGATAAAGAGGGAGAGAGCGATATTCAGATATGGGTTTATGAACCTCCGAGACCTTTAAACGTAAAAATTTACAGATGTGACCAGGAATTTGTTATAGAGCCACTTAAAGAAATGGCTGGAGTTCAGGAAGTTTATGGACTGCTCGTGATTGACAGACAACACGCTACTATCGGAGTTTTAGAAGGAAATCAAATAAAAGTTCTTCAAAAACTTTCTTCAGGAGTTCCAAGCAAAGTGCGTGCGGGAGGACAAAGTTCTCAAAGATTCCATAGGATAACAGAAGGGTTGGCAAAGGAATTTTTTAGAAGAGTTTCAGAGGAAATGAAAACTATCTTTTTCGAGATGCCAAAACTTAAAGGAATTTTGGTCGGCGGTCCGATTCCGACAAAAGAAGAATTTTTGGAAGAAGGAAATTTAGTGACTAAACTAAGGGAGCTGGTTATTTCTGTGAAAGATATTGGTTATGTTGATGAGCACGGGCTTGAACTTCTTGTTGAGGCTTCTCAGAATGATATACAGGAACAGGAACTTGTTATAGAGAAAAAGAGGATTGAGAAGTTTTTTGAAACTCTTGGAAAAAATTCCAAACTTGCAGCTTATGGGATTGAAAAAGTTCGTCTTGGACTTGAAAGGGGAGCTGTTGCGGTCCTATTAATTTCTAAAAAGTTTGATAGAGATTTAGCGAAAGAATTTGAGAGTCTCTCCGAAATGACTGGTGCGGAAGTTCATATGGTTGGAACGGACCATCCTGATGGAGTTCAGTTTTTTAATTTGACTGGCGGAATAGGTGCAACTTTGAGATTTGCGTTGGAATAGTTAACTTTATATATATTTTTTTATTTGATTTTTTATGGATTTGTATGAACTTGAGGAAAAATATGAATGTGGGCGTGGCGGTTTGCCTGTCAGAATAGGGATTGTTGTAAATGAATTTTTGGATGAATTGTTAAATCCTGTGGATAATTTGATGAGGAACATTCAGGGTTTTTCTGAGAAAGGTTTGCGTGCCCGAATACCTTATAATCCGCAGGATGACCTTCTTCTCTGATTTTTGACAGGCGATTACGAGAATGTATAAATAGCAAGGGTTCGTTACCTGAAGATGGAAGAGATAGGTAGCATTGAGGGGCAGAAAAGTAAGCAAAAGAGCAAACATGAGGACTTGGTTCAGGAAGCGAAGAATTTTTTTGATTCTTACAAAAAGGAAATAGGCGAGTCAGTGAGGCGGGAAGATGGCGTTGTTCGTTTGAATTCTGAGCGTCTTGTTGAGTATTCTCCTAATCTTGCAGATAGGTTCATTGAAAGTCCTGAAGAAATGGTTGCTATTTTAGAAGTCGCTTTGGAAGAGCTTGAAATAGTTAATAAGCCGAGAGTGAGAGTAACGGATTTGCCTAAGAGCGTATATATTGATGTAAGAGATATAAGGGCGAAGCATCTTGATAAACTTCTTTGGATTGAAGGCATTGTAAGGCAAGCGAGCGAAGTAAGACCCCAGGTTGTTGATGCAAAATTTGAATGCCCTAATTGTGGAGCTATACTTTCAGTTTTGCAACTTGGAGCAAAGTTTGCTGAACCTTCAAGGTGTTCGTGTGGTTGGAAAGGAAATTTTAAACTTTTGAGTAAGGAATGGGTTGATGCGCAGAGATTGATAATTGAGGAGGCTCCAGATTCACTTCAGGGCGGAGAGCAACCGAGAAGGATAAATGTTTTTTTGAAAGAAGACCTTGTTGACCCTAAAATGGAAAAGAGAACTACTCCTGGAAGTAGAGTAAAGATTTATGGAGTTTTGAAGGAAGTTCCAATTCCATTGAAAACTGGCTCTATTTCAACCCGATTCGATATAGCAGTTGAAGCGAATAATACTATTTCTGTTGAGGAGAGTTTTGATGATATTGAAATGGATGATGAAGATGAAAGGCAGATAAGAGAATTGGCGGCAGACCCAAGTGTTTTGAAAAGACTTTCAAATAGTATTGCTCCGAGTATTTATGGGTTTGATAACATAAAGCGTTCTGTTTTACTTCAACTTTTTGGAGGCGTCAAGAAAGTGAACTCCGACGGAGGCTCGACAAGAGGAGACATACACGTTTTACTTGTAGGAGACCCGGGAGTTGCTAAGTCGGTTCTTTTAAAATTTGCGTCTACTGTTGGACCGAAAGGAAGATATGTTTCCGGAAAGGCGGCGTCCGCAGCCGGTTTGACTGCGGCAGTTGTGAAAGATGAATTTTTAAGAGGATGGAGTCTTGAGGCAGGTGCGATGGTTCTTTCTAATAAGGGAATTGTTTGTATTGATGAAATTGAAAAGATGAGTGAGAATGACCGAAGCACAATGCATGAGGCTATGGAACAGCAGTCCGTTACAATCTCTAAGGCGAATATTCAGGCGACTTTGAGAGCAGAGACTACGGTTCTCGCAGCAGGAAACCCGAAGCTCGGAAGATTTGACCCTCATACTCCAATACCTCAGCAGATTGATATTTCTCCTGCTTTGCTTAGCAGGTTTGACGTCATATTTGTAATTCGGGATTTACCGAATAGAAAACAGGATGAAGCGATTGCTACTCATGTTTTGGAAGAACATAAACAGGGAGTTATCAGAGATATTGTTGACCCGAAACTTTTGAGAAAGTATGTTGCTTATGCGAGACAAAAGGTGAAACCGAGATTGACGGATGAAGCTATTGAGGAAATAAAGAGTTTTTACATACGTCTTAGAAATCAACCCGGGAGGGAAGATTCTGATGTAAAACCGATTCCTATTACTGCGAGACAGCTTGAAGGAATAGTTCGTTTGAGTGAGGCGCATGCCCGACTTAGATTAAGTCCGTTTGTTGAACCGCAGGATACTAAATCGGCTATTGAACTTTTGAAAGCTTCTTTGATGCAAGTTGGATTTGATGAGGAGACTCAATCTTTTGACGTTGATAGAATTACGACAGGAGTTACAGCCTCAAAAAGGGGAAAAATAATTTTTGTTAAAGAAGTTCTTTCTCAACTTGAAAATCGTCTTGGAAAGCTTGTTCCTTTTGAAGAACTTCAGCAGGCAATCGGTGAAAAACTTAGTGAGACGGAACTTGATGAAGCGATTGAACAGCTTGTGAAGAGCGGAGATGTTTTTCGTCCAAAGAAGGGATTTATTCAGAGAATCTGACTTTTGTTTACAAAGAAATTCTTTATCTATTTAGAGAAAAGCGTTTTATGTTTCTGAATAAGACAAAAACTTATAAGGATTGATTTTTTAGGCGAAGGATGAGTGAGGTTTCGGATGGAAATTTTAAGAGGCATGTCGCTTACAAATTTCGTATCGGTCAGATTTTGGAGGGTGAGCAAATTAGCGAAGGCGAGAGGATGCGATGTTTGAAAATAAAAGGGCAGGAAGTTTTTAGAGTTAATATAATTGCGAATGTTATAGAGAAGTTTGTTCAGGATGGAGAAAAGAAATATGCTTCTGTTACTGTTGATGATGCGAGTGGGCAGATAAAACTAAAAGTTTTTGGAGAGGACGTTGAAAAAATTTCTGAACTTAATCAGGGAGATACTTTGTTGGTTGTCGGACTTCTGCGAAGTTGGGGCGGGGAAGTTTATCTGACTCCGGAAATAACAAGAAAGGTTGACCCGAAATATTTGCTCGTAAGAAAACTTGAAGTTGAACTTAATCAACCGAAACCGATTGACAGAGAGAAAGTTGCGCAGTTGAAGGATAAGATTATTGAGATGGTTAAAGAAGCGGAGAAAGATGGGGGTGTGCAGATTGAAAAAATAATTCTTGAGTTGAAGGAATCTCCGGATGTGATAAATGGAGAGATAAAGAAGCTTCTTGAAGACGGCGTTGCTTATGAACCGCGCCCAGGCAAACTAAGATATTTAGGATAGCATAAAGTTTATATATTTGCTTGAAGTTTGTTTTTTATTGAGAGGTAAAATGAAGTTTACGATAGAGGTTGATAAAATTGGTGTTGGTGCTTTTGCGCTTGTTTTGATTTTGGTTTTTGGAGCGAGCTTTGTTTTGGCTCAGACTTCTCCTGCTGTGGGGCATACATCAAATGAGATTAATGTATTGATAGGTGGGCAGACGAAGACTTTACAGCAAGCGATTAATGCTAATGATTTTGGGGGGCAAAGTCAGTGGACGACGAGCGGGAGTAATATTTATTATAATACTGGGAAGGTCAGTGTTGGCTCTTCGATTACTCCTCCGAGAGATTTTCAGGTAAGGAATAATAATGCAGATTATACTGGAATTACTCTACAAAATAACAATTCTCGCTGGGAGCTTCTCACTCACGGACCTAGTGGTTCGACTTCCGGAGGATTTAGTATCTGGCAGGGAGGAACAGGTTCGGGTCATCATCTTACTATTGTTCAAGGCGGGAATGTTGGTATTTCAAATAATAATCCGACTGAAAGGTTAGATGTTAACGGAAACATAAAAGCGAGTGGTTCAGTTAGTGCGAATTCTTTTGGAGCGATTACAGGAAATTCTTTGAATGTTGGGAGTGGCGTGATTACAGGAGGAGCAATTAGCGGTAGTTCTTTAACTTCTTCTGGGGCAATTACCGGAGGCAATTTGCAAGCAAGTGGGAGAGCGGGAATTAACGGACCCATATCTTCCAATGGTGCTGTTGCACTTAATGTCGGCGGGCAAATTTTTTCAACCGGGCAGATAAATACGACCGGGAATATTGTGACGAGCGGTAGCGTAACTATTGGAAATAATCTCGTTATTGGAAGTGGTTATTTGCAGTTACCAGTTTCAGATAGTGCTCCAGGAAGTTGCACTAGTGTCGCGGATAGGGGTAAAATGTATTTTGATTCACAAATTGGAAATGGAAATAATCAGATGCCTTGCATTTGTTCAAGAATTAATGGGGCTTGGGGATGGTATTGGGGTGTTCAGGGATCTGTTTGGGGTAATTCGGGCTTGCCTTGTGATTAGTTTTTATCCGTGGAGATTTTATTTAAGTTAATAAGACATTGGAATTTTATGTTTTTTAGAGTGAAGAATTAGAATCTTGTAATCATGTAATAAGCGAGGTAACTTTCTGTTGAAATGCAATTCGGAATTTCTTCTATTATTTTTTCTTTAGTGCTTTTTTACACCTTCTTTCGTCGGGAGATTTGAGAATAATATTTTTCGGAATGAAGATTTATAGCAGTTTCATATATGATAATTAAAGAAAGAGTTGTTAAAAAATTAAATTGTTGCTGATTTTTTATTTTCTAAATCCGATTTTTTGCCAGAATCCTTTTTTGTTTTGTGAGTTTAATCGATATGCAATCCAGACTAAAAGCAGAAACGCAAGAAGCAATAGTAGGAATCTTCCCAGGTTTCCGAGATTATTCCAGTTCACCATAGTTCCATAAACTATTGCTCCAATTCCTGAAGCCATAAGAGAACTTCCCGCAGGTTCAAGAGAGAGCCAGGTATATCCAATTATCAGAGTAATTATTCCCACGATTAACGCAATTATGAAAACGACTTTGTTGTGCGATTGTCTTGCTTCATCATATTCTAATTGACAGTAATCACATTCTTTGACTGAAATTTGGCAACCATATTCATCGTAATCGTAAATTGGTTGTCCTTTTGTGTTGTAGCAAGTTTGTTCAGCTTCTCTTAATGACGGAGGATAAGTGCAGGTTTGTCCGATTGGAAGAGGTTTTGTCTCGCGAGGATAGAAACTTTGATAGTTGCAGAAATCTCCGTATTCAGGAGCAGGTTGATAAAATGCGCGAATTCCGTTGTGCAAGAGGAACATAAATACTATGAATATTCCAATTCCAAGAACAAGATTCTTTACTTTCATCTAATTTAATGAACAATTAGATTTATAAATTATTCTTTATGTTCAAGCATATGAAGAGTTATG
>CAYXWK010000005.1:0-12939 GCA_964468785.1 Candidatus Woesearchaeota archaeon | reverse complement strand
ATTCGTTACTCTCTGTTCTCCATTCACAAGATCCTCCAAAAAACGCATCACATTCTTCACATATTTCCTCCTTCAATTGATTTAAGTTTCCTAAAAATCCTCTATTTGAAACATACCAACTCAAATCTCCATTGTTCATATTATTTATCAGAGTGCAGGAAAATTCTCCATAGCCATAAGCAGTTCCATTTACGCGAACTTGGCTATTCGACCCGCTGTCATCGAGGCAGATGCCTATTGCATCACCAGCAGGAACACAAGCAGATGTATCATATTTGCAACTCGATGTGCAGGAGATTTCTCCTCCTACATAAGCACCTTCTGAAAGTTCAACACAACTATTTTGCCCGTTGTTTAAATCACCTAAATTACCGCCGTCACAGTCCTCTCCAGGGTCTATCTGCCCGTTTCCACAACTATTTGATGTTATCGGGGGTGCACTATTACTCGCACAGCACACAATCCAAGGATAGTTCTGATTTCCTCCCCCAATACGGGCGTAATGAGCATTACTAATTCCCGAAATAGCTCCAATTCCTGCTCCGGTATATACTTCATTGTAGGAAACGACGCCATCACAAGCGTTCGGAGCTCCAGAAGTTCCGGAGAGAAAATGTCTAACTTCACACTTCAAATCACCGTAATAAACTGCTGATGCGTAAGATGTTTCATTAGGTGCTTGCGCATGCGCATTTGTGTTATTAGAAAGTCCGAGAACTTTATTACTCGGATTTATAGAATTATGTGGAGTGCTTCCATTATAATTTCCTTGAAAAAATTGATTGAAACAGATTTTCTCGTCGTAAGTCGAAACATCCCAAAGAGAAAGATGGGCATTATTATTTGAACTCGCACGGAAAATAATCTGGTCGTCAGTACAGGTTTGAGCACTTCCGCCCTTCATAAACACAAGGAAGAAAACCAAACTGCTTACAAAAAAAATCACTCCTTTTTTCATAATTTCTCAAGCCGAGGGAACTTTATAAATTTATTTTCTCCACATATATACTTTAACTATCTTCGGTTCAAATTCCGTGTAATCAGAGCTTGTGCTTATTACTCTTTCAGCCGTAAAAATTTCTTTTCCCACCGCAACAGAATGAGGATTTAAACATTCTCCTTCAAGAGTACACACAGCTACAGAATGTTCAAATCTTAAAGAGTTTATCCTCTGTTTAACGAATTCTTCAATTTCAGAATTTATTCCTGATTCGTTTGTTATAATTTTTTCCCGGAGAGTTTCATTCCTCGCAACTTCGTTCAAAATTTGCGGAAGAACTTCCCAGTTCTCATCCGAAATTCTCGCACTTCTGTTTTGAAAACTTAGAATTATCATAACTCCTCCTATGAGTAATATTGACAACATCGCCTCAACTATTTTTAACATCGCTTTCTTCTTTCTTACCATACTCTCACGCTAATCTTCGCAAATTCTCTTAGTCCATTTTCTCTCAACACCTCAATCCTCTTAGATTCTCCAAAGACTTCAAAACCTATCGGCGATTCTTCTCCGGCAATTATAACAGAACCATCGTCAAAAATCAGGGAAAAGCCGAAATTCACTCTATTAGGTATGTTGAACTGTTGCCTTATTCCTTGGTAATTACTTCCGTAATTCACCTTTAAGCTTTCTAATTTCTTTTCAGAAACAAGTTTTTCAACTTTTGACGACGAAATTTCGTAATTCACTTCATCTCCGTTTTCAATGGGGTCTCCCGTTTCAAATTCATCACTCAAAAAAATTATTAAAAATTCATTTTCTTCTACATCAATATTAACTTTTCCTTCAGATAAATAAGAACTTAAAACATTTCCGTAAGCATCTGTAACGCGCGCCCCAGTTTTATTACTTCCGGTATTTACAGAAACAATTTCTCCCGCACCCTCTTTAATTTTCACAGAATATGTTTCAAGAGAGGTGCTGGTGTTTTTTTCAATTTCTCTAAAAACGTATGTCAATGAAGATTCAATTAATCTCTCACTTCCAACCGGCCTGAAGAAATAAAGTGCAAAAAGCAAAGCCACTGAAAAAACTACGAACGAGAGAATTATTTCAACGTGACTGGATCCCCTTTTCATCCGATAAGTTGTTTCAGCATGTTTAAATAAATTACCTTCGACTAATTGTCGTGAAACATACCAGTTCGGAAGAATTAATCGAAGAAATAAAAAGAAAAAAAGAACTTTCAGGTCTTAGTTCAAGTTTGATAAAATCTCAGCTTGAAGATTTCGCAAAAAAATCAAAAATCGATTTATCTGGTCTTTCTTCCCGAGACAAAAAATTAGTTGTAAAAGAGATAAGGAAAAATCTAAGGGTAATCTCAGGACAATTTCAAAAATCTGTAAAAGACCGAAAAGAGTTTCTAAAATCAAAAGATTTCGTAGCGCTTATAGAAAGTCATAGTTCAACAGCAGAAAGAATTAATTTTTATCCTGAACTAAAGAGGATAATTTCCGAAATAAAACCTTCTTCAATCTTAGATTTAGGATGCGGAATCAACCCTCTATTTTTGGCGCGAAGAGAAGTAACTTACTTCGCGGCAGATATCAAGGAAGATGAACTCTCTTTGATAAAAGAGTTTTTTAAAATAAAAAAAATCAATGGAGAGGCTTTTTATTACGATTTGAAAAGTCCGGCTACAGATTTACCTTCGGCAGACCTATGTTTAATATTCAAAGTTCTTGATATTCTAAAGGACAAAAAGCTTGCCGAAAAAATAATTTTGACATTAGATTGTAAAAAAATTATAGCAAGCTTTTCAACGAAGAAGCTTTCGGGTAAAAAGATGAACTTTCCAAAAAGAGTCTGGTTTGAAAAAATGTTATCAAGAAACAATCTTTTTTACTCGACTTTCAGTTCACCAAATGAATTTTTTTATGTGATAGAAAAAAGCTAAACCGGGGCTGCAAAAAGCTTCGCGGCTCCGGAAATAAGAAACGCAGTTATGGAAAGTATGAGGGAATGTTTTATTCCTCCCCTCAAAGTTCCTTCAGTTAGCTTCCCTATCACTAATCCCATAAATATTCCCTGACTAAGCAAGAGTGCAAAGAGAGGCATAGTGAAATCTTCAGGCGAGAATCCTGAAGCATTCTGATTTGATGTCTCACCCCTTTGCAAATCACTTATTCCTGAGGCGCCAAAGCCTCCAAAATCTCCAATTCCCGAAGTCAGAGGAATTATTTTGAACTCCATTATAATAATTATTCCTATGAATATAAAAAAAATAACATATCCCTGAACAATCAAATTGGAAATAGTTGTTTTTCTCTCTTTCTTTAACTTGTCAACTTCAGAAATCGACTTTGCAGTCGAATCAAGAATATAGTCTATCTCTCCACCAGACCTTTCAGCCTCATTTATTAGCGCAGTTGCTCTCTTAACAACATCATTATCAACGTCATTTGCGAAAGTTTCCATAGCTCTTTCAATCGGAATACCGAGCTCTATTTGGTTAGCGAGTTTTTTTATATGCTGATTCAAAATACCATAATTCTTCTTTTTCATATTGATTATAGCCTTACTAACGGGCGTTCCAGTAGCCACACTTTCAGCTAAATTTCTGGAGAATTCCAAAAACATTTCGTTTATTTTCTGTTCTTCTTTATTCTCCATAGTGAAGCCTATGATAAACGGCAGAGCAGCAACTCCTAAACTTATTCCAGTCATAAACAAGAACATCCTCTGGTCTCCCCAGAAAAAGAATACGCTAATTATTAGTATAACTGCCGAAGCAATTATTCCAAACCAGTGCATTTTTTTCAGTTTCATTAGTAAGGTGGCTCCTTTATTTGCAGAATAGCCAAAAATATAATATTTAGTAAAGCCACTCCGGCAACAGATATTATGGTTAAATGCAACGGAGTGAATTGAACATCCGCGCCCGAGATGGACATTAAGATTAAAAGAAGAAGAAAAACCATCGGCGCCGCTATAACTACGCTGATGTATATATCCAGAAAAGTTTCTATAAGCTTAGTGTATTTTTCCCTTTCAAGTCGATATTGCAAAAGAAGGCTTTCTGACCTCTTGGAAAAGAAAGAAGAGAGATTAGACCCTGCAGTGATTGTTGTGGAAAGTCCCGCGAATAAATCTGAAAGCTGACTGCTTGGAGCAGTTTTAGCACAGTTATTCAGAGCAGTAACCAAGTCATATCCATAAATGTTAGTCTGATTTATGACTTTTCTAACTTCTCTTCTCAAATGTGGATACTCCTTACTAAATGCGATAATCTTGAAGATTTCTGCAGGAGCTATACCGGAACCAGATATGGCACTCATATGAATAACTGCAAACGGAAGTTCCTGGTCAATCTTAGTTCCAAGAGACTTCTGCTCAGTAGATGGATAGACATATAGCGAAAGAAAAGTCACTATCGGAAGAACGATTGGAACCCATAAAACTCTTAAAGCACGCAAAAGAAATTCCGATTCTCTAATGCTGAAAAATGGGAAAACAATTCCCACATCAAAAAAAATCAAGACTATGTACAGGAGAAAAAAGAATATTGTGGCGAGCAAAGTTGTAAAAAACATCATTGCAATATATCCCTCAAATAAAATATCTATGTTAGCTTTCTTTATAGAGTAATATAAATTCTTGAATTTCCCTTCATCTGCAAATTTTTTGGCGCGCCGAAGAAAAAATTTATTTGCAAGTTTCAAATATCCTCTGGCTGCTCTAAACTCTTTAATTTCAACTTTTTTTATTTTCAAACCTTTCTTTCTTATTTTCTTTATATACTCTTCATTGATACTGAGCTCTTTCAGAAATTTTTCTTTGTCCCGTGATTTTAGAATTACTTCAATCTCCTTACCCTCTCCGCTAATTTTAAGAATTTGCAAAGCCGGGCGTTTATCTTCTTTATTCGGAACAGGAAGTTTCACCCCATAACTCTCTGAAATTATTCCAGGTATCGCTGAATTAACCAATTTCATCAAGTTCTTCAAAGAACCAATTGCGCCCTCAAGTAGTTTTTTTTCTGCATCAGTTGCAGATTCTATTCTGTGAATGTAACCTGACATTTCACGCAGCATATCCATCTGCGCCTCAATGTTTTTCTTTATTTCTTCATTCATAGCATCTCATCAATTTTTTTCTGAAACATCATTATTTCTTTTCTTATCATAATCATTTCTTCGGAATCGTTTTTCCTTTTCGCTTCATCAAGTTTTTCGATGCTGTCTCTTATCGCACTGAGTAATTGTGCGATAACTGCCACTTCCTCTTTTTTCATAAAGATAACATACAAAAAAGATTTATATATTCTTTCAATCAATCGCGTATATCAAATTTGCTTAAAATCGCAACAGGATTCTTGTAAAACTCGTTTACTATATTTCCAACCTCTCCGAAATCAAATATTCTTTTCTTGTACATAGCAATCAGTAGTTTGGCGCGAATCATCATATCTTTTTGCAATTTTTCAACAGATGCACCAGTCTTGACCGAAATTCTTTCAAAAACTTTACTTTGTTTTTTGTAATAAAACATATCTTGCGATGGAGCCCACTTGAAAGGCGTATTAACCAAGGCAGTTCCGTCCTTATTAACATTAACAATCTCTACAACTTCCCTGACTCTTCTGGTGTCCTGCCCCTTAGCGCGCGCATGAGTTGCAACTATCACGCAGTCCAGAGAGTTTACTAAAGTAGGAGATAAATTTATAGGAGGAGTTTGAAGTCTTCGAACAAGAGTATCTACAGAATCTGCATGCATGGTGCTTATAGACGAGTGTCCTGACGCCATTCCCTGAAAAAGAACGAACGCCTCCTTTCCCCTAACTTCTCCAACGATTAGATAATCTGGCGTCTGTCTGAAAGAGCTTTTAAGAATTTCAAACAAGTCTATCTCTCCAACCTTTCCAACTCCTATCGAAGTCCTCGTAACTGCGGGCAACCAGTTTTCTCTTGGTAGATTTATTTCTCTCGTGTCTTCAATGCTAACAACTCTTGCTTCTGGTGGAATAAAAAAGGCCAAAGCATTCAAAAGAGTAGTCTTTCCTGAAGCAGTCCCTCCAGTTACTAAAATACTTGACTTGTTCTCAAGCAAAACCCAAAAGTATGCGAGCATTTCAGGAGACATAGTTTTCATAGCAATTAGTTGTGTAGGAGTCCATGGAATTTTTGTGAATTTTCTTATCGTGAAGGTCGGACCTCTTGAAGTTACGTCTTTAGTATATGTCGCGTTTATTCTCGAGCCGTCCGGCAAAGTTCCATCAAGAAGGGGTTGAGCATAAGAAACATATCTTCCGCACCTCTGCGCAAGTTTTTCTATAAAGCTCGCCAACTTCTCCAAATCTTTGAATATTATATTAGTTTTAAGGTTTCTATAAATCCTATGGACTACATAGACAGGAGTGTCAGCTCCATTGCATTCTATGTCTTCAATAAAATAATCTCTGAGCAGAGAATCTATTTCATTTACCCCTATAAAATCTCTAAATAAATAGTAATATATTTTACTGTATCCTTCCTCATCTATTTTAATGTTCAGTTCGTCAATCAAAAGTCGGGCAGTTTTGTCTATGTATGCGGAAACCGTTTCAATTGAACTATCGATTGCAATATTCACATTTATCAATTCAAGCATAGCATCTTCAACCTTCTTTAGAACTATCTTTTCATTTTCATCCAAAATTGGTTCTTCCAATTCATAAGCCAACTCTTTTATTTTATCATCCCAGAATATATGCGCAGATGAATATGGCGGAACCAACATATATCGGACATCAACTTCTTTTTTGTCTTTTGGTCTTGGAATTGGAGGAATGGTCGGGTTAAGATTTACTTCCGTAGTCATTATGTCCTAAAACAATTGTTTTATTTAAAGCTAACTAGTTTTCTCGAATGTTTACGATTATCGATCCTTCGCTTTCACCTTTATTCTCTATTATAAAAGAGTAAGGCGTTGAAGCGACTGTGAACTTTTGCAGGTTTTCTCCGTCGTTAAAGGTTATGTTGGCAACTCCCCCATAATCTAGCTCTAAACTTATTCTGCTTCTTTTATTTTCTTCTTCTGAGATTACTCTAACGCTGCCAATTCTTATCGGAACTCCTTCTTCAGAATAAATTTTTTGCAAATTTTCTATAACCATCACTATTTTATCTTCTTCGGGATAAAAATATAGCTCTCCTCGTTTCAACCCGAAGGCATTTACTCTGCGAACATTTCCGCTCCCTCTTTCCATAACTTCGATTATCTTTTCATCAAAAGAGTTCAACGCTTCAATACTTTGTTCAATTATAATTCTGTCCTTTGATTCGTTTATCTTAGGAGTTGCAAACGCCAGCGCAAGACCGATTAAAGTTAATCCTATTAAAGTATACAAAACCATCTCAATCCACACTTGGGCTTTTTTCTTAACACTCATTTTCAATTCCTATTGAGTCGCTCACTTCACACACTCTTCCGTTTTTTAGTTTTGGCAGAACTTCTACTCTGTCAAATTCTCTTGAGTTTCCGTAAATATATGTTCGAGTTTCTCCGCTCTTTGGAACAGCTAAATTTCCTCCGGAAGCCATGCTTAAAGTTTCACTCTCTAAATCCTCTTCATTTATCTCAACAGAAACAGTTTCAGTTCCATCGTAAAATGCAAGAATTAATCCTCCAACTCTCTCGGTTTTCTCTCCAAGAACTCCTGCGCTTACAGAGATTTGGTACGCTCCTGAAGTAGAATTAAAGCAAGAAAATCCTCTAAGATTATCGAAGCGAAGGTGTTCTCTGTAGGGCAAACATTCGCTCCCTTTTTCAAGATTACTTTTCGCAAAAGGTATAACTATGTTGGCAACGAGAGCTCCCGCCGCAAGAGTCATAAGGACAACTAACACTGTAGCAATAATTGTTGAAACTCCCTCTTTGTACATTTTAACCGACAATTACCTCGATACCATATTTTTCATCACAGACGTATGCCTTCCTTTCAGAATTGGTTTCTCCTTGTAGTATGGGCGTCAGTATTACTTTGTTCCCATCTACTAAACCGATATCTTCTACATTTATCTCGCGCGTCCTTCCCGGCGGAACAGATTCATCTTCAAGAACTGCTTCTCGGATTATCTCTCCGATGAATTTTTCTATTTTTATTTCTACTCCGTGTATATGAACATCTCCATTGTTTTCAATAAACAAAGTCATTCCTGAACTAGTTTCGTAAATTTCTGCCTGGAAACTAATCTCGCCACACAAATTTTGAATTGGTTGTCCTTGTTTCTGAATATTCTCTTCAATAAAACTTCTCGCCCAAAAAAAGATTATTATCGCAAGAGCAAAGGTTATAGAGATTAAGAGAAGTGTAGCAATAATTGGCGACAACCCTCTTTTGTTGAAAAATTTCATTTTTCTAATTACCTATTTTTCTTTAAAAATCTATTGACAAATCAGTTGCTCACTTCTTCTTTTGTGATATACTCATATGCAGAGTAAGCTGCAGTGCATCCTTCCGCAACTCCGGTTATTGCTTGTTTAAATGGTTTGTCCGCAACATCTCCCGCCGCAAAAATTCCTTCAATGTTAGTTTCAGAAGTTTTGTGGTTAATAATTATTTCTTTCTTCTTATTTAGTTCAACTCCTAATTTTTCAGCAAGTTCAGAAAGAACTATATGTCCGATGGCAACAAAAATTCCATCGACAGCAAGCTCTTCTTTTCCATTATACTTTCTGTCTAAAACAGCATATTCAACAAAGTCTTTCCCACTTATTTCCTTTATATTAGTATTATTTATCACTTCTATCTTATTATTAGATTCAACCCTTTTCATATTTATTGGTTCTGGCCTTATTTTTTCTCCACGATAAATCATGTAAACTTTTCTAGCATGTCCGCTAAGCAGAAGTGCGTCTTTTGCAGCACTATCAGAACCTCCCACAACAGCAACAACTTTATTTTTGTAAAGCGGAGCATCACACAAAGCACAATAAGCAACGCCTTTATTTCTGAACTCTTCACTTCCCGGAACCTCAAGCTCTCTCCACTTAGTGCCCGTAGCAAATAAAATGGTTTTTCCTAAATACTCTCTGCTTTTAGTTTTAATCTTAAATTTTCCAGCCTTCCCTGTTATCTCAGAAACTTTCTCTTCTATTATTTTTACAAGTTCGTACGAACTTGCATGTTCTTTAAGCTTATCAGCTAACTCACTTCCGGAAATTTTTAAAAATCCGGGATAATTCTCGACAATGTCCGTAGTTGAAATGACTCCACCAACGGGCATTTCAGAACCGTGTGAAGCTCCCAAGATTAAAGTCTTCATCCCAAGTCTTGCAGAATACATTCCGGCAGCAAGTCCGGTAACTCCCGCACCAACAATAACAAAATCATATTCATTTTCTTTCTGGTTCATCTTAGCCCTCATTCTCGGAAATCAAAAGCATTATAAAAAAGTTTCTCTTTAAATTTTGAATGCAACAGAAGCCTGCCTTAACGATAGCGATATCTTTCGCAATAATTTCCGCATCCGTTTTTTTCTATTTTAATTCGCAAACACAGGAAACAACTATAACTATTGAAAGAGTTATCGACGGAGATACTTTCGTTTCAGATTCTGGAGAGATTTTTCGTTTGTTGAACATAAACGCTCCTGAAAAATCCGAGGCGGGCTACGATGAAGCGAGAATTTTTTTAAAAAGCTACGAGAACTCTGAAGTTAAAGCGGAAATAATTTCAGTCGACAAATACGGAAGAACTCTTGCCAGAATTTATTCTGGAGGATATATAAATCTGGAGATAGTAAAAAATGGTCTTGGTAAAAAATTTTTGGTGCAAAGTTCAGAGATAAAAGAATTCGACAAAGCTGAAAAGTCTGCTGTTGAAAACGAGTTAGGCATATGGAAGAAGTCGAAAAATTGGGGCTGCATTGAAACTGAAATAGAACCAAAAAAAGAGGTGGTTTTCATAAAAAGTCTTTGCGGTACACTTGAAATTTACGGTTGGACAATTTCTGACGAAAGCAGAAAAAAATATAAGTTTCCTCAGTTTTCATTAGGCGAGCTAAAGCTCCATTCAAATGTCGGAAAAAACAATGAAACTGATTTGTTCTGGAATTCCAATCAAAATGTTTGGAACAATGACCGGGATACAATCTACATTTTTGACAAAGAAGGTAATGTGGTGCTTCATCATTCTTACGGCTATTAGCCCGCTCATTTCTGCTTTAAGCATAAGCATTTCTTATCCGGATTCGATTAAGTCAGGGGAAAGATTTGACGTCGAAGTCATGGCTGATTCAGATGAATTATACGATGTAAAAGTATTTGTTCACAACTCTGACGATAACTCTATTTCTCGTGGAGAGTATGTTTCCGAAATTTACAAGGATGGATGGAGGGATTCTTGGAATTACTTGCGTGCAAGCTATCCCTCACAAAAAATTTATTCAGTCAAAGTTATTGATAGTTACGGCAAACTTAATCTCTGCGCAAGACTAAGAAAAACAGATACTCAAACGACCTCTATAACTTGTGAAGAAATCTATGTGGAAAAAACCGTTCAGAAAGAATCAGAAAGCACAACATCTGATTGGATGGAGAATTTAGAGGAAATAGAAATTTTTTCGGAAAGCCGAATAGATACTGATCAACTCGGCAAGTTGCAGAACTTGAATTCCGGACCGCAAGAAAGGATTATTCTGAACTCTCTGGACAAAAATTCCACGCAAAAAGAGGCGATAATTTCAAAAAAAGAAAAATCGAGAAACTTGATTCTGTACTCTTTTTCTTTCATTCTTTTAGTGATAGTAGTTCTCTTAGCTCTAAAAAAGATGTGACTCCAAAAACTTATAAAGTATAGATATAATTTCGTTTATGGAGAAATTAACAGTTTCATTAGTGATAGAAATTCTAGGAAAACCGGCAGACCATGTAAAAATCTCCCTGGAGGAGTTGGTAAAAAAATTATCTTTAGAAAAAGGCATAACTATAACTAACAAAGCGATTTACGAACCAAAAAAAATTGAGAGTTCTGAAGACCTGTTCACTTCTTTTGCAGAGATAGACGCAGAACTGGAATCTTTAAACAACTATTTTGGCATTCTTTTCTCTTACATGCCATCCCATATAGAAATAATTTCTCCTGAAAAACTATCTTTGAAAAATTCCTACCTCAGCGAAATCGGGAACATTTTAGTTCAGCGTCTTCATGGTTACGACGCCATAGCAAAAAACATGATTGTTAACACCGAAATAATCCTTGAAAAATTAAAAGAAATCTCTCCAAAGACGTTCGAAGAAATAAACGCTTTCATAAAAAAGAATTCAGTCAAGGAAGATTCTTCTCCGCAAAGTTAAATTTGTTTTTTATTACCCTTTCTCTATTCTGCCCCGTTTTTTTATATTTGAAAAAAATATATATTAGTACCAATAAGAGAATTCCTGAAATCAAATATCCTATCCAGGAGTATCCTGTTTCTTCTTTAGGGACGCAACTTGAAAGACAACACGCACCATCTACACTACTGACTTGTTCACCAGAGCACACATCCTCGCCGAAGCAAATTGAACCACGCAATTCTGAGCAATAGAAGTATGAATTAACTTGATTTTCTTCGATATAAGTTGGCTGAGGATTTTCGTTCGCATAGCTTTCATTCACCATCAATAAAAATTGTCTGGACTGATTTCCCGCATAAGCAATTATTAGTTCTCTCTCTACATTTTCCCAATCAATTATCACCACTTCGAAATCTTTTATTTCTCCAGAATTTATTGTAAATCCGGATTCTGGATTTATTTTTATTTTTTCTCTGTTATAAACAAATTGTATTCCTGAAAGATTAGAGCTTCCAAGATTTTCTATCTCAAAGATTATTTTTTCCGTTTGATTAGTGTTATTTTTTCCCACAATTACTGCGCTTGAAACAAATCTAAAGTCGACAACATCAGAAAAATTTTGCTCACTCGAGTTTTGGAGAGGATCATTATTTCCATTCAAAACAATTTCTTCATTTTGTTCTTCACTCTCATTTGTTTCGTTGTTTGAATTGGCATGACCAACCACAAACGCAGGAATTTGATACATCCCTATACCTATTTTTCCAGAGAAAATTCCCTCAATTTCATTTACAAAAAACTTTATCTGATGACTTCCAGGAAACAAATTAACCTGCCTTTCATATGGAAAATCAATTTGAATATTCTGCTGATTAATTCCATTTATCACGACAGTTATTTCAAAATCTTGCGCAAAAGAGATTGCTCCTGGTTTAACTGTATATGGAATTTCATTTCCGCTAACTTCAAAATTCTTTTCATAATTTTCATTCTGCAAGGCTCCTGAAGCTCCTATAACAATGTCCTCTACTACAAGAGTATAATTGGCAGGTTGTATAGGAGAAACAAACCATATGTAATACTCATTTTCAACTTTTCTTACTCCATATTCGACAGCAATCTCCACATTGTTCCTCTTAATCTTTATTTGATTCGAATTTATTTCTCCATTAATATTTCCTGACAGCTTACCTATGGCAGTTTCTTTTGGAGCATAAGAATCTCTAAAATCTGAGGACAACAAGACATTTGGGGACTGAGCGAACTTCGGAGTTTGATTTTCATAAAAATAAAAAAAGATAGTCATTAAAAATAAGACCACAATTAAAATAAAAAAAAACTTCGCTCCGTTCTTTTTTACTTTTCGAATCATTTGCTGATATCTTTAAGTTTCCTTAAAGTTTCTTCCATTTCTCTGTCTTTGCTTCCTGAACTTCTCTGAACGGGTTGCTGTTGCGGTCGAGCTCTTGCTTGGGCAGGCATAAATCTTGGTGGTGCGGGCTGTCCAAATCTTGGAGGAGGTCTTCTTTGAACCATCATAGGCGGAGCTCCTCCTTGTTCAAAACTGCTTGATTTCACTTTTCCTTTTCTCTTGTAAAACCACAACCTTATCTTGTCGCGATATATTATTCCTAACAAGACCATCCCGATTAGTAAAGTTAAAAGCGTTATCCAAATCC
>CAYXWK010000004.1:0-13688 GCA_964468785.1 Candidatus Woesearchaeota archaeon | reverse complement strand
ATCTTTTGAGGAAGTTGAGGAAGAACTAATTATGAATATGATAAATAACTTTTTAAGTTTTTGCGTTTTGTTCGACATCTTCGTCAATTTTTGAAAGATATTCTTTTATTCTTTCGATTGTCTGAGGAACTAAGAACTTCTCTATTTTGTTTTCGAATATTTCAGAAAGAGTTGCGAACTCGGAAAGACGATATTTATTCTCCTGTTTATCTGCGAGCATAGTGTCACGGAGTCTTTTTAGTTGTCTTCTTATGTTGCTTTCTGCCAGACCTTTAATCTGTAAAGAGTGTTCTTTTCTCACCTCTTCGACTTTATCGCGTATTTCAAATGAGGAGAGCCATCTCTTTTCTTTCCTTGCTTCTTCCAAAATCATAAAGATGTCTACTATTATATCTCTTGAATCTCCTGCTTGCAGAAGCCCCAGAGAAAGACAAACTTTTCTGACAAGTTCGCGACGTGAAGAATCGTATGGCTTTTCATACCTTCTGAGAGTTATTTCAGCGAGAGGCAAGTCTTTGACCATAACTGAATCAAAACAGCAATCATTATAAATTCTTCTTTCGAGTTCGTTTGATGTATCTCATTGTTTTTGTAGGAAAAGAAAGGGAAGCCCATGGGCAAATTTCTGCTTTGATAAATCGCTTTGAAAGTGAAACGATAATTCTTATTGGAAACAAATCATCGGACTTTCCTCGTGAAGGAAAGTATGAATTTATTGAAGTTAGTTCTGATAAAGATTTGATTTCTTTGAAAGAAGAGCTGGAGCTGAAGCTGAAGAATCTTTTGTCTTCTCAGTTTGAAGTTGCGCTTTCCATAGCTTCAGGAAGTGGAAAAGAACATATGGCTCTTGTTTCGGCTCTTCTTGCAGTTCCTGTTGGAATAAAACTTGTCGCTTACACAAAAAATGGAATTGAATTTTTGAGTTAGTTATTTTTGAAAGAATGAGCTTCATCGGATGAGTTTAGTCTCGGAGATAATTTTTTATATTTTTAGAAAAACGCTGCAGCCCATTTGAACATCATCACACCGAGAAGAACCAAAAGAAAGATTGTTGCAATCTTATAGGCAATTTGCCCTGCGCGTTCTTTGCGCGTTAGTGCGACTACGGACAGATAGAAGAATCTACCGCCGTCGAGAATTCCGAGAGGAAGCATATTGAAAAGTGCGACTGCTATGTTTATCAGAACAATCCACCAAAGAAGATAATAGAGGAACCATCCGAAATCTCCTATCCTTGAAATGTAGTGCACGTTTGGTTCCTTTACTTTTGAAAGTGTGTTTTTGTATATGAAACTCGTGATTACTCCAGTTGAAGGAGGATAGAAACCGACTCCGAGAAAGGCGCGCCCATTTAATTCTTCAAGTTCGACATTAATCTCTTTTATTTCCTTCACTACTCCCTGACCTGGTTCGAGAATCGCAACCTTCAAAACGATTTCATCCCCCTTATTGTGCTGAGATAAAACCTCCGAAAGTTCTTCTCTGCCAGTTATTGTGTTTCCGTTGATTTCGACAATAGCTGAGCCAGGAGGAATTTGTGATTTGAAAGCGAGCGATTCTGAATATGCAAGAAATACTTCAAAATCATTCTTCAATGCGTAGTCTATCGCCATTTTATCGGCGTAGAAATTTTCCCCGGCGTATTCTATTTCTACAAATCCATCATATGCTGATAATTCTTTGATATTAGCTTCACCAAGAAGAACTGGAGAAGTTGCGTAGCTGTTGAATATAACTCCGGAAGGTATGAAAAATGCTGCAAATAAGATTATCATAGCTACACCGAAAATTATAGTCATAATTACATTGGCGAAAGTGCCTGCTGCAAGAACAGACAGTTGAGGAAATATTTTTGCTTTCTGCATTTGCTTTTCGTCTGGCTCGACGAATGCTCCGGGAATTGGACCAAGAAAAGCAAAACCAGTTGAATGAATCTTGAAATTTTCAAGGCGCGCGAAGATTCCGTGAGCTCCTTCATGAGAAAGAATAACTATCGCAAGGGCTAAAATAAAATAAGTGAAATAAAGCGGTGGAAAGAAAGATTCTAATCCGAAAACCTTAGGGAAATAGGGGATCAAGGGAGCTATTGGAGGGGCGCGAATTAAACTTGCTATTGGAGTAGTAAGATAAACTATTGTAAGCCGAACAATCATCCAGAGCATTGCAATCATTAACATATAACCTGAGAAAAGAACGAGATATCTTGTAGGTTTGAGAATTTTTTCATATTTTTTTGCAAATCGGTCTATAAAAATAACGCCGAACTTTGTCTTGTAAAGAAACATTATTCCCTGTCGAGTCAAATTCTTTTTGTTCTTTAGAAGAAACAAAGTTATGAACAGAGCAAATAAGCCCATAAATATCAAATCGTAGATTACGAATGTTTTCATTGCCACCTTACTTTTTCTTTCTCTTTGGTCTAAAGACTCTGCCGTCGCATTTTGGACACTTTATTATTCCTGCAGTTATTCTAACAGACTGTGAGCGAATTTTTTTGTTGCAGTTTTTGCAAACGAAAACTCCTTCGAACATTCTTCTTTGAGGGACTGCCAATTTTGTCGCCATTATAGAACCCTCATAATTGCGCGTTTACCTTCGATATCCCAAACCTCAACTTGTTTTTCCGGCAAAATCTGTTCCCTCAAGTCTTCATTAATGGGAAGGTCAAGAGTTTCGTAAGTCTCCATGTCCATTGCAGAAACTTTGTCGTCCTCTATGTTCAGAACCTGATATTTTTTCTTCTCAACGTTCGGCACGTCAAATCTTTCGCTTCCAGGAATTGCGAGAATTTTCTTTTTTCCGGTGAATACTCCTATTGCTTCTATTCTACACTTACTCGCGCCGTGCTTTCCAGATTTTGAAATGTCATTGGAGCGCACAGTAAAGGGTTCGCCTTCAATCATAATTATATTACCACTTCGTGCTTGAGTTGCATCTATTAATCTTAAGACCATTTTTATGATTAAGATTGTGGATTTATAAAAGTTTGCGCGGAAACTTTATTTAGAATTCTTCCACAAATCTTTTAAACCGTCCGAATTACTTTAGCGAATGGCGGAAAAAGATTTAGAGAGAGACTCGCAAGAAATTACGAAGCGGAATGATTTTATAGAAATAGAATTCACAGGATATGCTAATGGAGAGATTTTTGATTCTAATGTTGAAGAGGATTTAAAAAAAATTGACGGGAAGGCTAAGCCGGAAAAAATGATTGTTGTGATAGGTCAGGGAATGGTCGTGAAGGGACTTGATAACGCACTTGAGGGAAAGGAATTTAATAAGTCTTATGAAGTTTCGTTCTCATATAGAGAAGGATTTGGCGAAAGAAACAGAAGTTTGATACGTGTGATGCCTCTCTCGGCTTTTTCAGAGCAGAAAGTTTATCCTCAACCTGGAATGGTTTTTGCATTGGATCAACATCTTGTTAAAATAATTGCAGTTTCAGGAGCGAGAGTTACTGCGGATTTCAACAATCCATTAGCTGGAAAAGATATAAGATATAGATTTAAAATATTGAAAAAAGTTGAGGAAAAGAAAGATAAAGCCGAGACACTTTTCAAACTTTTCTTTAAGTTTATTCCGGAGTTTGAGATAAAAGAGAATAATGTTGTTGTGAAGCTACCGAAAGGACTTGAGTCGATGATTTCCCACATTTCTGAAAAGTTCAAAGAGATAAGCGGAATGGAATTATCTTTTCAGGAACTGAAGAAGAATGAAGACGATTTGGATAAGGAGAGCAGGGAGAAAACTGCAGATTCTGACAAAAAAGAAAAACAACCTCTTTCTGAATAATAACAATCCTTAAAAACTTCCCGACATTAAATAAAAAATGACAGGCATCTACTTAGAAAAAGAGGGGTTGAAAACTCAATCAATTGACGAGGAACTTGAATCACTCATACATAAACAATCTGCGAGAATAAAAGTTATTGGATGTGGCGGTGGTGGAGGCAATTCTGTTTCCAGAATGAAAGAAATAGGAATAAAGGGTTGCGAAATAATCTCCGTTAATACTGATGCACAGGATTTACTTTATACCACCGTCGATACAAAAATTTTGATAGGTCGTGAACTAACCAGAGGACTTGGAGCAGGAAGTAATCCAAAAGTTGGAGAACAAGCTGCAAAAGAATCTGAAGCAGAGATAAAGAAAAAGCTGGGGGATGTGGACTTGGTTTTCATAACTTGTGGACTTGGCGGAGGTACTGGTACTGGTTGTTCTCCAGTTATTGCAGGAATTGCAAAAAAACTTGGAGCCCTTACGGTCGGTGTTGTGACTCTCCCATTTACAGTTGAAGGGCAAAAGAGAATAGAAAATTCGCAAGAAGGTTTGGAAAAACTTGCAGCAGTTACTGATACTCTCATAGTTATTCCTAACGACAAACTTCTCGAAATTGCTCCTGAACTACCGATTCATACGGCGTTCAAAGTTGCTGATGAAATTCTTACTAATGCGGTAAAGGGAATAACTGAATTGATAACTAAGTCCGGACTTGTTAATCTGGATTTTGCAGATGTTAAAGCAGTTATGACTAACGGAGGAGTTTCATTAATCGGAATCGGAGAATCCGATTCACAAAATCGAGCGGTTGAGGCAGTTGAGCGTGCGCTAAACAATCCTCTTCTTTCCGTTGAGGTATCGACTGCAACAGGAGCATTAGTGAACATAATCGGAGGAAATGACATGTCTTTGGATGAATATAAGAAAGTGATGGAATATATCGGTGGCAAGATATCTCCTGACGCGAAAATAATATCCGGGGCTCAGATTTCCCCCGATATGGAAAATTCCATTAAGGTTTTACTTATAGTAACCGGAGTAAAAAGCTCGCAGATAATCGGCTCCTCCGATTTGTTGCAGAATACTCAAGAAGAACTGGAAAGAGAACTCGGAATAGATTTTCTCGAAAAATAGGAAAATATAAAAACGGCCGAACTTTAACAAAATTATGGAACAAGAAAGGAAAACTGTTTCGAAGAGAATGACTTCATTTTTCATTCAGTCTAAGAGAGTTTGGCAAGTTTTGAGAAAGCCAACAAGAGAGGAATTTTTGACTGTGTCTAAGGTCTCCGCGATTGGAATACTTATTCTTGGAGCTGCAGGTTTTATAATTTCTGACGGGATAAAAATTGTTAGCAGATTCTTTGCATAAATTTAAAAAATGAATTTATATCTTTATTGTAGGCCTCGTAGTCTAGTGGTAAAACGACTCGTTTACAAGTGTGAGGAAAATCCGAAACACTAAAAGCCGAGTAGTCAGGAGTTCGATTCTCTTCGAGGCCATCAAAATGAAAATTGAACTTAAACTAATTGATGAGTTATTTGAAATGTCTTCGATTGCCGAGCGATGTCCTTACATTAGACGAGACGATTCCGGAAGACCTTATTGTGGAAAAGGACTAACGAACGATTCAAAGGTGAATGCGACGAGAAAAATGGTTTGTGATATTTATTCTTTGCAGTTGTGGTGCCTCAATTCCAAAGCTGCGCAGAAATGTATTTATTATCAAGGTGAATCTTTAGATTGATTTTTGTGAGAATTTGTGACAGAGAAAGAAAATATAATTTTATAATTAGTGCGACAGAAGTGTCCCACAATGTATTTTTAGATATGTCTCACAATCTAAGAAATTAATGAAAGATACTTTGCAAGTAGTAAAGCTTAATAAACTATTTTTATTTAAATTTAGATGAATATTTTATTAGTTGGTTGTGGAAGGACAGGTAGAGAAATTGCTGGAAACTTATTGGATTTAAGAGAAGTTAATAATTTATTTTTGTATAGCCGAACTTCAAAGAGTTCTAAATCTCTATCTTATGATTTGGATAACAAGAAAGTCAAGGTTGTAGATGAAATAAAAAATCTAAAAAAGATGGATTATATTATCCTCACTCTATCTGAAATGAGCGATAGTGCAAGAGAGGAGAGTTTCTTTAGAAGAAAGTCTACCTACGAAGTCAGACAAGACGAGTTAAAGTTTAATATTGGCGCAATAACTCATCTAATTGAAGACTTAAAAACATTCCCAGAAAGAACGAAGATTATTGTAGTTACAAATCCTGTTGATGAAATAACTAATTATCTTAGAATAATTCTAAAGAAAGAAAATGTTTTTGGGTTTGGATTGGAACTCGATGCAAAGAGGTATAAAAAGATTCTTGGAAAACCAGTTTATTGTATTGGGACTCATGGAAAAGCGATTCCGCTCATTAACCTAAAAACTGAGAAAGATTATGATAATTTATCAAAAAAGGTTGATAATGAACTTTTAGAGTATATTCGAGCACATGGAATACCTCATAAAATGGCAGGAAATAATTTTAAGGAATTCTTCGAAAAGTTTAATTCTAGAGATAAGGAAATAGTCCACATTTCTTTTTATCTTAGAGATAGTTATCTCGGGGTAGATGATTTGTCCATATCTTTGCCATGCGAAGTTAAACAGGGAAAAATTCTAAGAATTGTTAAAGTGGACGTTAACGAAATAGAAAAGAAGAGGTTTATTGATTCAGCTCAAGAACTTAAAAAGTCGATAGGGCATATTATTGAGACTCATAAAAAATTAGTGGATTACAAATAAAAAGAGGTATAACAAAAACTGTAATAAAACCTGTTACAAAATGTATTATAAAAAGTGTCACACAAATTTATAAACTAAAAGAGTATAATCTGTGGGGCATGGAAAATCATATTGATTTGAAGAGGAAGTTAACCAGCCATAAAAAATTGGCACAAGAGAGAACCATATTGGCTAACGAGAGGAACACTTTGGCATATGTCAGAACAGGGTTTGCATCTTTTGCTTTGGGAATTGCTTTAATCAGACTATTTGAGGAACACATTAAATATGTTTACGCAGGATATGGTGCTACAATTTTGGGAGTTGCTTTGATTATTTTGGGAATAGTTTACTATCCGTTGAGAAAGAGAAAGATACTTTCTTATTGAGGAAAATTAAACGGAGATATCTCAACGATGACTGCATCCTTGCCAGCAACAGGGTCTGCGTTTTCCTTCCATGAGTTCAACACACGCCCGCTCTATTCGGTGATTTCGCGTTTCTGATTTTTTTGCGGAGGTAATCCAGCAAATCCATTCGTTGCGCGCAAGCGGAGTGAGGCTTTTCCATTCAGCTTTTGCTAACGGAAAAGAACTAAGAAATTTTTGCAAATCTTTTGGCATTTTGTGAGGTATGCTGTTTGCGGTTTTTTTCGTCATTTTTTTATTAATATCTTTAGAATTATAAAGATATTTATGGAAAATTACTTCTTGTAGTGGAACTCTATAAAATAAGTAAAATAATTTTTTAGAATTTTACACACCTTATGGAACAAACTAACGATAAAGATATAAACCCGTAAATGCTTGGGAAATTGGAGAGAAGAGATGAAATTTTTTGGAAAGGAAGTTAAGAGGCTTGATTTTCTTGATATGGGCTTGATTAAATTGTCAGTTGTGGCTTTCGTTCTTTGGATTCTTTCTGTTTGGTCTTCAGCCAGAGAGTTTCTGAATTTGGTCAACTCTTGGTATTTTTTCATTGCGTTTTTGATTCTGGCACTAAGACCTGCTTTGAAGATGTTTAGATAGTTTTTTAAACGGAAAATTATTGCTAATTAGGTCTTGAAAAGCAAGGCAGTTAAGGTTAAGCAAGTAATCCTTCTTACCATAACTTAAACTAAACACCTGGAGGAAAACATGGGAAGATTTGACGATAGAGGAAGCGCGCCAAGAAGAAGTGGCGGATTTAATCGCGGATTCAGAAACAATTTTGAACCGAGAGAAATGCACAAAGCAGTTTGTGATGAATGCAAGAAAGAATGTGAAGTGCCATTCAAACCGACTGAAGGAAAGCCAGTATATTGCAAAGATTGTTACAGCAAGAAAAATCCAAGATTCAGAAATTAAATAACTGAGTATTGGAAATTTATAATTTTTTATTTTATGTTAAAAACGCGCAAGGCGCGATAAACGAAAGAACCCTTATCAGAACAGGTCTGAACAGCTTCTGAAATAATGGCATTTTTTGCATTTTAATTTGCAACCTGACTCATCCATCTTAAACCCGCAAGATTCGCAAACTAAATAGTTTTCCTCTTCTTTTTGTGCGTCTAAGAACTCTGCTTTCATTGAACCATTATTCCTTTTAAGATGAAACCTACTATGAATGCTATGAATGCTGCAGTTCCGCCGATAACGAATGTTTCCAAGGAAGATTTGACAGGATGCCTTCCTACAACTATTCCTTTGAATGCTCCGATTATTAGGAGAGCCGACCCTGTTAGAATAAAGGAGAGGTAAAATTTGTAAGTGCTCACAAAACTTAACGGAATTGCTGCTACGAATGAGATTAGAGGTATAAAACCTGCTATGAGGAAAAAAACAAATGTTGCGAGCGCAGTTTTTTTCGGGTCTTTTTTGTATTTTTTTCGAAGATCTTTTTCTGAGCTTACGGACAGATAATTTGAGACACCCATAGAAAATCCGTCGGCAAACAAATTTGCAAAGCCCAATATGAGAATTATTCCAGGTTCGAGAGATGCTCCCATGGCTCCTGCAACGACTGCAAAAGTAGTTATTACGCCGTCGATTCCTCCGTAAACAAATTCAGCAAGATATCTTTTTTCGAAGCTCTTTTTCACTTACACAAAAAGCAATAAGAGTAAATAAATCTTTATAGATTCCAATAAACTTAAATAACCTTTCAGATTGTTTTAATTATGACTGAGAAAAAAGGAGAGAGTCTTGCCGATAATTTGTTTTCCTCAAAAAAACAAACTCCCGTTGCACCTCCGAATCATAGTCAGCCGCAAAATTCTTTGGATTTTGAAGCATTAAAAACAAAACTTGAGAGTTTCAAGAAAAAAATTCTGAAAAAGTTTCCGTTCACGAAGGCGTTAGGAATATTACCTCCGAACTTTTCCGCTCTTTTTGAAGAGGATGAAGGAATCCCGAAAGAAATTTCCTCAACTAGACCCTTGCATCTGGTAATGGTTATACCGGAAGAAGAATATAAGAATCTTAATAAAATAAAACCGGATGTTATTGAAATTTCTAAAGAAAGCGGAGAAAATTTGTGGGTGCATATAAAAACATCTGAAGTTGATGTTCTTAATTACGGGCTTGATTCTAAATATGAGTTTATTGACGCTATTTCTGCGTCATTCCCTTTGTATGATACGGGATATTTAGGAGCTTTAAGAGTTGCATCAATTCACAAGAATTTGGTTTTGAACTGGTTAAATGTTGGAAGGATAAGGTATGTTGCCACCTATGCTATTGGAGGTTCTCTTGTTAGAGGAACTGCGGATAAGACTTCTGATGTGGACACTTTCGTTATTATTGACGACACGGATGTGAAAAGAATGTCGAGAGTTGAACTTCTTGAAAAACTTCGCGGGAGAATTGTTTACGAATTTGTAAAGGAAGCAACTGCTTTGGCAGGAGTGAAAAATATTCTGAATGTTCAGGTTTATTTATTGACTGACTTTTGGCAATCTGTTAAAGATGCTCAGCCGGTAATGTTCACATTTATTCGTGATGGAATTCCTTTGTATGACAGAGGGACTTTCACTCCGTGGAAAAGACTTTTGCAGATGGGAAAAATCAAACCATCTCCGGAAGCAATTGATTTGTATATGAAAGAGGGAGAAAGAACTGACGAAATGATAAAACGCAGAATGCTTGATGCTATGGTGGATGTTTATTTCGGAGTTGTTACTCCAACACAGGCTATGATGATGCTTTCAGGACATGCGCCCCCGGTTCCTAAAACTATAGTTGCGGAAGTAAAAAAAGTTCTTGTTGATGAAAAAAAAGTTATGACTCTGGCTGAACTTAAAACCCTTGAGAAAGTTGTCAAACACTACAAAGATTATGAACACGGAAAACTAAAAGAGATTTCCGGAAAAGAAATAGACTTATTGTTGGAAGATTCTAAAAAATATACCAAAAAAATAAAAGAAATAAGGGAAAAATTGGAAAGCAAGATACTTGACAGCCAAACGGAGCAGATTTATGATTCTACATTTTCACTTCTGAAAAAGATTTTTTCAGAGAAAAAGCAGGAATTAATTATTAAAGAGTTTGAGAAGCAATTAATAAAAACTGGTAAAATTCCTGAGAGAATGCTTTCTATTTTGAAAGAGATTTCAGAAATTAAATCCAGGAAGGGAAAGATTTCGCAAACAGATGTTCATAGAATTAATAAAGATTCTTATGAATTGGTTACTGCGCTCACCGAATATTTACAAAGGAAAGATTTGATTTCTCTTGAAAGAGGAATAGTGCAAATTGATTTGAAAGATGGAAAGGCAGAAATTGTGCAGACAGAAAAAGGATTTTTCATTATACAGCAAAATGGAAAACTATTCAAGTTTGTGGGGGCTGAACTTAAAGAAAGTTCCAGAGAGGAGTTTGAAAAATCAGTTTCTGCCCTTAGTAAAATGGGAAATGCAGAGATTCCTTCTGAACTCTTTGAGGCGCTGAAAAAGAAGTTTGGAGAATTTGTCATTAAATTTTAAGCCAGCGCAAATCTTTTAAAGCCATATTTCCAAGCAGACGGATGAAAGGAATAGTCGTTCAATTTAGACGGGGAAGGAAAACAATTCATGAAAGGCATTATTTGCTCGATTTAGGATTTATTTCTCGTGAAGAAGCGAAGAAGTCGGCGGGAAAATCAGTTGAATGGAAATCGCCTTCCGGAAAGATAATCAAGGGAAAAATATCTGATGCTCATGGAAATAAGGGGCTGGTGAGGGCAATTTTTGAGAGAGGTTTACCCGGGCAAGCTATCACGATGAATGTGGAGGTCAAATAGATGGCAGGATTAAGAAAAGCATCTGCATATTCCAAAAAAATAGTGCGCCCGTATACACGGAAATCAAGTAAGAAGAATAAGTCTTACATTAAAGCAGTCCCGCATAACAAAATTGTTAAGTTTAACATGGGAGACAGCTCTTCATACTATAAAGGCAAACACAACTATAAGATTAGCATGATTAGTGAGGAGAAGTCGCAAGTAAGAGATAACTCTCTCGAGGCTTGCCGAATGTCAATAAATAAATTTCTTGATAAGCATGCTTCCGGAAATTATTATTTTGAAGTTAAGGTTTTTCCACACCACATGCTTAGGGAAAACAAAGCGGCTGGAGGAACTGCGGGAGCAGACAGATTATCCCATGGAATGAAACATTCTTTTGGCGTCACAATTGGAAGAGCAGCGATAGTTATGCCAGGAAAAGAAGTTTTCGTTGTAACTTGTGCAGATGAAGCTTCGGCGAGAGTTGCTAAGAAGGCGCTTGAAAAAGTTAAGTCAAAACTTTCCTGCAGAAGCAGAGTTTTCTTTGAAAAAATTGAGAAGTAATTTTTGTCAAATAATATTCAAAACGTTTATTAACTTCCCATAATTATTCTTTGAATGGGTGAAAAAAAGGTAGATTTTGTGAAATGGTTTTCCGAATTATCAAATAAAGATATTCCGATTGCTGGCGGGAAAGGTGCGTCTCTCGCGGAAATGTTTAATGCCAAAGTTCCTGTCCCTCCCGGATTTGTCGTTAGTGCGCAATCTTATTCTTACTTTTTAGAGAAAACTGGAATCAGCTCTAAAATGAAAGATATTCTTTCAGGTCTTGATGTTAATAATACGGAAAAACTGAACAAGGCGTCGAGAGATGTAAGAGAGATAATAGAAAAATCTGCGCTTCCCAAGGAGATGGAGGAGGAAATAACTGAATCTTATGAAATACTTGGAGCGAAGAAAAATGAAAATTCTGCGGCTCTTGATGTTCTTTCGGAATCTGATGAGGTTTTTGTTGCAGTCCGGTCGAGTGCAACTACTGAAGATTTGGCGGACGCAAGTTTTGCAGGACAACAGGAAACTTTTTTGAATGTTCGTGGAAAAGAAGAGCTTCTTTTGAGTGTTAAGAAATGTATGTCTTCGTTGTTTACTCCAAGAGCGATTTTCTATCGAGAGAAAAAAGGATTCGAGCATGATAAGTCATATCTCGCAGTCGTTGTTCAAAAAATGGTAAACTCTAAAAAATCAGGAGTTATGTTTTCAAGGAATCCGACAAGCTCAAACAGAGGAATAGTAATCGAAGCAGTTTGGGGATTAGGCGAGGGAATTGTATCAGGACAGATAAAGCCAGATCACTACGAAGTCGACGAAGATTTAGAAAACTTCGAAATAACACAAGTTCAAATCTCAAAGAAAAAAACTGCGATAATCAGAAACGAAAACGGCGAGAACGAAACAATAACTCTCGGCTCCGACGCAAGCGAAAAAAGAGTTCTCGATAATTATGAAGTCAAACGCCTCGCACAATACGCGCGCCAGCTAGAAGAACACTACAAAAAACCGCAAGACATCGAATTTGCCATCGACGAAAGCGGAATATTCATCGTCCAGTCCCGGCCAATAACAACGCAGTTCAAGGAATCAAAAGGAAAAGTCTCTGGGGAAGTTTTCCTTTCTGGACTCGGAGCGAGCCCGGGAATTTCATCAGGACCAGTCAAGGTAATCCACGACCTCTCTGAGTTAGAAAAAGTAAAAGAGGGAGACGTATTAGTAACTGAAATGACAAATCCGGACATGGTTGTCAGCATGCAAAAATCCTCTGGAATAATCACCGACGAAGGAGGGGTCACATCTCACGCGGCGATTGTCTCCAGAGAAATGGGAATTCCCTGCGTCGTCGGAACAGGTGAGGCCACTAAAAAACTTAAGGACGGAGACATCGTTACTGTCGACGGCAGCGCCGGAAAAGTCTACCTGGGAAAAGGCGAAACTAAGCTGGTAGAAATTCTGCCAGTAGTCCAAACAAAAACCGAAATAAAAGTCATAGTCGACCTGCCTGAATTTGCTGAAAGAGCCGCAAAGTCAAAAGTCCGGGCGGTCGGTCTGACAAGACTCGAGGGAATAATCGCAGAAGGCGGAAAACACCCCCTAAAATTTGTCAAAGAAAACAAAATTAACGACTACATAAAATTGATTTCCGACGGAATAGAAAAGATTTCTGCGCCATTCCAGGAAGTTTGGATAAGGACATCAGACATTCGTTCAGACGAATATCGCAATCTTGAAGGCGCTCCGCAGGAAGTTGAGGGGAACCCAATGCTCGGAGACCATGGAGTCAGATTCTCTTTGAAACACAAAGACATTATGCGCGCCGAGCTGGCAGCCGTAAAAGAAGTCGCGAGAGACAATCCGGAAAAAAAATTCGGAATGATGGTTCCTCAAGTAATCAGCGTCGATGAAGTTCGCCAGACAATGAAGCTCGCTGAAGAAGTAGGCGTTCCTAAAAATCTTATGATTGGAATTATGGTCGAAACTCCTGCAGCAGTCCAGATAATCGAAGACCTCTGCAAAGAAGGAATAAGATTCATCAGCTTCGGAACAAACGACTTAACTCAATACACTCTCGCAATCGACAGAAACAATGAAGATGTTCAGGCAATTTACGATGAGACTCATCCCGCAATCGTCCGTTCAATCGCCCAGGTTATAAAAGTCTGCAAAGATTATGGCGTCAAGACAAGCATTTGTGGTCAAGCCGGCTCCCGTCCGGACATGGTAAAGAAACTTATCTCATACGGAATTGATTCAATTTCAGTTAATGCCGACGCCGCAAAGCAAATAAGCGAGCTCGTGGCAGAGCTAGAAAAGTCTGCGCCAAAATCTGAATTTGT
>CAYXWK010000003.1:0-13895 GCA_964468785.1 Candidatus Woesearchaeota archaeon | reverse complement strand
CTGTCTTTTCTTCCTATATGAATTAGTCTAAATTTTTCGTTCGCGACATTTTCACTTATCTCACTCAAAAGTTTTTCAATTAGTCCAAAAAGAAATTTCTTCTCAAAACCTGAACGATTCCAATTCTCTGTTGAAAAGCCCCAAATAGAAAAATGAGTAATTTTTAGAGCCACACATTCTTTAAGCAACTCGTTGAGTTTTTCAAATCTCGTCGACACTTCATGACCCTTTGTAATTTCAAATCCTTTCTCTTTAGCCCATCTTCTGTTTCCATCGGGAATAATGGCTACGTGAAAATATTCCACCATAATATTAAAAACAATCGCTCTTCTTTTAAAATTTACTACGGTAGAACCATAATCTCCCTTTCAACGAGTTCCTTAAATTTCCCCAAATCCGATGCGGAAACTCTCGCGCCAACAGCATCCTCGTGTCCTCCACCCCCACCGGGAATTTCTTGAAGAACTCTTTCAAGAATTGCTTTTACACCTTTCCCCCTAAAGGACAAATTAGCAACATTCCCCTTGATATAAGACACGACAACATATTTTCCTGGAAAGCTATAACAGAGTTCATTTGCTAAATCAGAACTTATACTTAAGTCTCCACCATATTCAAAAAAAACCAATCTTTCACCGACATTTCTCCTCGCCTTTGAAAGCAAAACATCATATTTTTTCTTTATTTCCTGATATTTTTTCCTAAAATTATAATTAGCAGGAACTTCAGAGAAAACTTCTGAAGGACTTTTAATCGAAACCAAAAAATTCTGCATCTTAACAACATTACTTACAGAATCTTTCAATCCAAAATTAAAAGATTGGGCTATCCTTCCCAATTCCGTTCTAAAATAAGCATCAAATGGGTCCACTATTTTTCGCCCCCAAAATTCCGAAAACTTTTCCGCAAACTCCTCTTTAAATTCAGGTAAAAAATGGTCTGAAACACAGCCAGCCATTGCAAGCCACATATCTTCTTTTCTCTCAGTAACATTATAACAGACACAAGTAACCGGCTCACCCGCTCCTCCATTTTTTGCAGAGTTAAAAGAGAAAAAATTACCGTAAGTTGTTGAAAAGTCTTCTCCCGGAACATCGTGATGGTCTATCCAAACAATTGGCAGACCTATAGATTCAATTTCCTTTACGAATTCTCTGGACAGAACCGGCTTGTCCAGCACAAAAACATAATCTGCATTCAATTCAACAGACTTTCTTGCGTATTGGATATTCAAATCAGGAAAACTTCTTACAGCAACTCCTTTTCCTCGCCCGATAAAGCGTCTAAGTAAAAGAAAGCTACATAATCCATCAGCATCATTATCATAATAAAAAATAGGATTTTGAGCTTTCTCAAGATGTTCCCTGATTTCCTGCAATTCTTCCTGCGTAAGCATAACTGAACTTACCACAGAAGTTTTTAACACTATTGATTAATTCTTACAGTTCGAGGGAATTTGCCCAAAAATTCCAATTATCTCCGCCGTCACATTTATCGGACTTCTTCCTGATTGAATCATTGCGTCATAAATTCTTTTTTCCATAGGCCATGGCCAAAGTGGCTCATTAGTTAAAACACCTCCCACATATCGATTACAAATTCGGGCACCGGAATTACTGTTGAAAACATTACTTCCTGAATAAACTTGATTCACGGAAGCGCCTTCAAGCCAATCACTAATCTGCCAACGTATTTTATAGGAATTTTTCCCTCCAATCGAAGTAAGCTTCCTCCCAAAATTATTAAGCAGACCTCTGTCTTCCCAGACTAAAGAACTTCCATCCTGAACACTCCATCCGTCAAACGACCAATTCGGTTCAATAGTTCCAGAATATCCTGCAGTTTTTGAAACATAATAATGCGTGTTACCATCTTCACCACTGACTGGAACTGTAGTAGGAAACTCATCATTAGGTCCGATAGAATAATAGTGATTTGGACTCCAAACTGTTCCTCCACTACTGGCAATAGTAGATAAATAAAAAGGAAAAACATTTGGATTTCCGGAATATGCGACAGAATTTTCAACCTTAAATTCCGCCACCCCATATAAAGAAAATACTCTGTCAATTCCGCAAAGTTTTTCATTTCCTTTCAAATAACCAATCGAGCCAAGAATTTTAGAATGTGTGGTTTTATCATCAAACATTCTGTCTAAAGAGAATATTCCCTTTCCGTTCAAATTTTCTGGACAATTCTGCAAACCAATTGCATCCCAGGTCCCAATTATATTTTCCGCCGTCAGATATCTACTTTCATAAGCCGTGGAGTATGTCATCTTAACTCCTGGAGCAGTTGTCCCTTCCCACCTTCCCCAAGTTCTTCTCCAGGTAGTATAATTCGCCTGATAGTTATCAAAAATTTTCCTCGCCCGTCCAAATCCTGCGCTGTCCTCTATCAAATTATTATTACCATAATTAACTGAAAAAATAACTGTATTGCCTTCTGCTGCGTCCCATCCGACAACTCTTCTAACGATATTGTTGCTCCCAAGAACATTCACGACCCGAAAATTACTATCGTACGCATTAATTCCTTCTACAACGAACCAATTTCCGCGTATAATGACTGGGCTATTCAATCCCTCTCCATTTATCCCCACGCCCCCATCATTTTCCGCTCGGATAGTTATCGGAAAATTTTGTTGTCCGTTAAGCCCTTCTGGAGTTTGAATCATTCTTGAATGTCCCCTATATTCTCCGTCAAGTAAAATTAAAGCATCTCCGGGCTGAGCCACATTCCAAAAATCCAAAACGCTAAAAGGAAATTCTCTCGAACCATCTCCATTGCCTTGGGAAGATGCGTAAAAAATTCTCAGGTAATTATAATTTTCTTCCAAAAATTCCTGTTGCTCAATATCTGAACAGGAACCATTCAAACAACCATCCTCACATGATTGAACAAACTCATCCGTATCTGAATACGAACAAGAACTGACGTTAGTTCCTGGGTCGTTGCATTTCCACTCTCTGTTCTTTCTTAAAATTTCCCCAGAAGCTGAACAAAACGTTTCTCCAAAAAGGCCATCATTTCCACAGTCAGAATCTCTAAGACAAATAATAGAGCCATTTCCATTAGTTTGCTGAGTAATTAAAAAATTATCGACATCGCCCTCACTCGAATCGGCAATACTTCCTTGAGTTAAAGAGTTCTTCTCAGAATCATTAGAAGAAAAGCTTACTATAACCCATAAAAGACCAGCCGCACTTATAACAAATAACAAAAGTAAAACAATAAATATTGCTACACCCATTCCTTTTTCATCATGCATAATGAAACTTACAAAACTACCAATTTAAAATTATCTTATCTAATACCATAAATCGAATAGTCTGGTTCTTCATAGGAAAAAGAAACTTGACTTAATTCTCTCAAATCTTGTAAGCTATTTGCCTTCAAAAATTTCTGTGAAAATGTATAAAGAACATCTTCTATGTAAAGCGCCCGCCTAACATATTCTCCGCCTCCGTACCAATAATTTTCCCCCACATCAGCAACTTCGTGTGCAACTTTTCCCTTGAGAGAAATTTCATTTTCATTAATATTGAAAACATAAACACCTTGCCAATATTTATTCAAACCGTAATTAGAAATAGGAAGAACCAGTAAATTTCTTTCCTTGTTAAACAAAAATGCTTTATGATCGTAAAGCACATCAGTGCTAGACCATCCATTCTCCTCAACCACATACTTTGCAACTTCTCTGGGATTAGAAAAATCAGAAACATCAAACAAAGAGATTTTCACACCCTGAATTCTTCCCTCTTCGCTCGCCTCCATTCCGACACCAATTAGAAAGCTTTCGTCATACGGATGTAAATATCCTGAATAGCCAGTAATTTTCAACTCTCCCAAAACTTTTGGCTCACGAGGATTTTCCAAGTCAACTACAAACAAAGGATCCACCTGTCTAAAAGTCACCATAAAAGCTTTATCCCCTAAAAATCTAACAGAATAAATTCTCTCTCCTTTTGCAAGGTCTTCAACTCTTCCAATAATATCCATATTTTCATCGAGAACATATAAATTATTGTAACTCTGCGTTCTCCAACCATCTCCAGTAGTTGTTGCAATTCTGAAATATCCCTCTCTCTCATCAAGAGAAAACTGATTCAGAACGTTTCCCGGAACCTCTCCAAATCCATCATAGAAAATGTTTAGACCATTAAAACCAACTCTGTGAACTACACTTACATCACTCTCTCTATAAATCTTTTCGTAGTAATTTTGTTGCAATTTTGAAAACGAATTCAAAAACTCAATCTTGTTTGCTCCAGATAAAGAATCCGCATAATCACTGACAACTTCACCTATCTCTCTACTCTTTACATTAATCCTGACATCCATATCTAAAATTTCACGAATCTTACGCGCCTCACCAGAAGGAAGCGCAGGAATAGCTACTTCTTTAGCATAACTTTCCAAAAGTTCCTGTTTGCTCATACTCTTTCGCATGACAAAATAAATATTCTCGTCTGAAACAAAATAATTATAAGAGTTTCCAAGAAGAAAAGTTTCAACTTTCATTTCCCCACCAATCAAGTCAATGGAACTTATTATATTGAAAACATAACTGCTGTCAGAAGAATCAAAGTAGTATATCTCTCTCGCCAAAATTTCTTTTTCAAAACCATCATAATAAACAGGAAGATTGAAGTTGTTCAAGTTAACATATTTGTCGGTTATAAGATAAATAATATCATCAATCATTCTCGCCTCTCTGAAATTTCCGGAAACATAATATTCTCTTTCAAGCGAAGCTCGTCCATCTTCAACAGAGTAAACATTAATCAATGTTTCTTCCTTGGAATAACCTCCACAGGGAGCACTAATTGAATCAACTGCTAATTCAGGAATGGCGTAATCATAATAACACGGACCGCCAAGATATTCATATCTGCCTGCGAAGACCACTAACTTCCCATTACTGATAAAAATATTTCCAACATAATCGTCAAAGCTGATTTCATCAGTTATCTCCATCTCATCCGCAGGATAAACTTTTACGATGAATACTTTCTTTCCACTGACTAAATAAAAAAATTCTCCGTCGCTCTTTATTATGTCTGGTTCATCAACTCCCTCTACCTGAATATTTGTAGTGGAATAATCAACAGAACCTTTTGATGAATCAGCGACTGCTGGTGCTACTCCTGTTGCAAAACTTTCTGCGCTTCCCCTACCATCTATTCCAGAGTAAACTCCAGAGAAGTCAGAATTTTCTAAAAGAAAATAACTAAGCTCATCTAAAGATTTAAACTGTCTAACTCCTGAAAAAGAAGATTCTGTTGAAAAATCGTTCGTTTTGAAAACAAGAAAAGCAACAACTACTAACAAAACTGCTCCGATAATGACAAGATGTTTATACTCTCTATTCATAAATTAACAAAAACTCTCGTTTATTTAAATAGTCCGATGACTTCAAGTTTGTTTGAATCGTTTCATTCATTTTTCTTAACGTTCCACAATATAAGAAAGACTAAAACAGACAACGCTCCAATTAAATACCAAGCCCACGCATTTGGAGCATTATACAATGCGTTGTAAATTTTTTGATTTGCACTTTGCTCATCTGATTTCAGACCAATATCACTTTCCTGAGTTGCAGAAATACTGGCTCCATCAGAACCAAAAGGCGCAGAAATTTCTCGGGCATAATTCTCTCCGGAATAAACAAGACCTCTTTCTGCTGAAAAAGAAGCCAATAACAAAAGAGATATTAAAATCGCAAACACGAACGCAGGAATAATTCCCCGGACTAATCTTTTCGGAGAAATAATTATTTGTTTATTTGAGAGTTTGAAAATTTCCATTCGCTTTCCTTTCGAACTCCAAAAAACTCTGTTAACCTTATCAACAAGTCCTGCATCAACAAGTTTTTTTAGGTTGTAAGTTATCGTATTCAATGGAGAACCAAGCCGAGAAGCAATTTCGCTCCCAGCCATCTCTCCTTCAGCCAAAACAGAAAGAATTTTTTTTGAAGTTTTGTTAGAAATCGCTTCAGCAATTTTATCACTTCTCGGATCATCTATATCTATTACAATAGAACTCTTCACCATCTTCGACAAAACCAAAAAGATTATTTAAACACTTCGAAGACTTCAAACAAAATTGATTAACTTCATTCCAAAAAGTAGTAAAAAGATTCTAAAAAAATTTATAAACTATCCAAAACTATGCATCGTATGAATAAATGGTTAGAGTTGATAGCAGGACTGGTTCTGGTAATAGGGACTATTCTTGTCGCATTTTATTCTCAAATGTGGGGACCTATTTGGAACTTTTGGAGCGCCTCGTGGATAGTTCTCAAAGGAGGACTTTTCTGGATGCTTCTTATGATTGGAGGACTTTTCATCCTCTTGGGAATTTCTGATTTGAAAGGCTGATTCTCTATAGAAAAGAATTTAAAAATATAAACTAAATCACTCAAAAGAATTAAAATAAACGACTAAAAAACTATTTGATTCTTCAAAAAACTTCATTTAGATTTAACCGCAGCTCTTACATTTCTATTAAGCTGCCGCATACTTTCTTCAAGCTGTTCTTTATCTTTCGTCCCTGTGCAAACGAGCTTACCATTGGAAAAAAGCAGAAAAGTAGCTGGAGGATCAACAAGTTTGTAAACCAATCCGGGAAACTGTTCAGGCTCGTATTCCGTATTCTCAAGTTGTAAAGCAAGAAGATTCAGATTCAAATTCAAATCTATACTCCCTGAAGCAACAATATTCTGAACTGTGACTTTTGGTCTGTCAGTTATTTTTACGCCAATCTTTGCAATTTGTTTTATCACCGCATCTATTACTTGCCTTACTTGTGCAACGCTCTTAGTCCCTGTGCAAACCAGATTTCCCGAAGAAAAAACAAGAACTGCAGATTTAGGTTCTTTGATTCTTAAAACCAATCCAGGAAACTGTTCAGGATTATACTCAGTATTGCTTTGAGTCCTCGCAAGCTTTGTAAGAGAAACAGGTTTTCCAAGAGAAGTTGTTGCGACAATATTCTGAATCTTCAGATTAGATTTCTCGCTAGAAGATTTATCAACCATTAACGACTGAAAACGAAATTTATTTATAAACCTTCCGATGAGAATCTCTACGAACAAAGTGCACCTTGTTCTCCTTAACAACTTTGTTGATAAACAAAGATACCGCAATTACGCCTAAAAGTAAGACTAACAAAATTATTGAACCCCAAAACCAAAGAACAATTTCCGAAGAATATTTTCCGTTAGAAACACGAGTAAGAGTAAAGGAAAATCCTGCCAAAACGAAGAGAAAAAATCCAAGAAAGTAAAAAGAAAATTTTCTTGAGTTCAATTTAAGTCAACCTCGAAAAGAGTTCTATTCTCGCGAATAAATTCAGATTTCTCTCTCTTCCTTATTTTTTCAAAAACCAGAAAAGTCACAAAGAAAAATATAACGAATACAATTAAAATACCAAGTTTAGATAAAACTCTGTTTTCTCCAAAAATTGCAAGCCCGGTTAATCCACCAAATCTGCCGGAAGATTTTTCAGTAGAAAATTCGAGAGAATCATTGTGCTCTGGAATATTTGCATCAGCAGTGTCTTCCTCTGACTTCACTGAAAATTCCTCTGAAAAAGTTGGCTGAACTACAAAAAAGTTTTCTGAATTTGAAGAATCAGAATTGCCTGAAGAAGTCAAACCAGATGAAGTTTCATCATTGCTTTCTTCGTCAGTACTTCCAGAATCATCTTCAGCAGAACTTAACACTGAAAAATAAATTCGACTATTTGCAAGCACACCGTAACTATTGTTTGCGAATATATCCAAAACATAATTCCCGAGAGTCAATTCGCCAATGGAAGAGTTAGCACAATTTAAAATAAATATGTCTTCACCCTCATTCAAATTATACCAACATGAATCAATTTCTCCCTGCAAACTTTCAAAAGAAAAATTAATATCAATACTGCTTCCCTCATCATAAGAAAAGTTTAATGGCGAATGAATATTAATGAAAAAATCAGGATAATGTTGAATATAATTCAAGGTAACTTCATAAAAATAAGGAGATATCTCGGAATTTAAAGAATTTAGATTAACTCTATACTGAAAATAGCGACCGGTTAGATTTATTTCCGACAAATCTGTCAACAAAAAGTCCGAATCAGAACAATCATCTAACTGGCACGCTCTGACTTCAAAAGAAAGGGAAGTGTTAGAATAAAAAGAAGTCAAACCCTTTGGAGTGCTTGAAGCACCTTCATTGAAATCCGAAAGAAGTTCCCAGTCCACACCATAGTTTTCAGAAACAAAAACCCTCCCTGCGTTGTCTGCAATAAATATTTTATCCTCGCCATCTATAAACATTCTACTGCCATCTTGAGTAAATGAAGTAAAACTATTGTTAACTATTTCCCAAGAAACTCCAGAATCATCTGACATATACACTGCCTTATTGAACAAAATATAAATTCTTCCAAGACTGTCTATTTCCAAATCACCTGTTGCGGCGCCACCCCCATAGCCCGTGCTCTTCTGTTCCCAGTTGAATCCTCCATCCAAAGAAGCAAAAACTTCCCCATTTGCTTGAACAACATATAATACGTCTTCAGAGTCTAAAGCGAAACCCTTTCCATTATTAGTTGAGGCACCATTAAAATCTCCTCTTAACTCCCAAGAAACTCCAGAATCATCTGAAAAATAAACATCGCCAGAAGCATCAATAACAAAAAGATTTCCGAGAGAGTCTCTTTCCGCTAAAAGAAGACCGCTGTCAGCAAAAGTCTTGTTCACAACGCTCCAGTTAACACCTAAATTGCTAGACCTCCAAACTTCGCGATTTGAATTAGAAATAATATACAGATAAGAATCATCAGAAAACATTTCCTGAGTATCAGAAGTTCTGCCATAATTAGAAACTTTTTGCGTCCAGTTCAGTCCATCATTTGCGCTTGAAAAAACATTTCCTCCTCCATCGACAGCGTAAATGTAATAAATTTCCGGTTGTTCTCCAGAAAAATCAACGGATTGCAAAGTTGAATTAAACCCCGCATCAAAAATCCTCGAAATAAAGACTCCGGAAAAATATTCTTCTTCCAAAACTACCGAACTACCGTTAAAATAGGTATTAAAAAATTCGCCCGACGAAAAATCTTCTTCACTGGAGTCGGAAAAGACAACAAAACCGGTTATTCCGCGCCCTGCAAAAAAAAGAAACAAAAAAGATAAAAAAAGAAATGCGACTAACGTGAAATAATTTACTACCTCTTTACCCATTCTAACTGAAAGGATACTCTTTTTAAAAATTTACCTAAAAGTTATAAACACCGGCATCTTAAAAAGAAGATGGAAAAAATAAAAATAACCTTTTTAGGAACTGGAAACGCAATACCTACGCCGAAGAGAAATCACACTGCAATCCTGATTAACTACAAAGAAGAAAATATATTATTTGATTGTGGCGAAGGAACTCAAAAACAATTCAGACTTGCAGAAAAATCTCCAAATAAATTAACAAGATTGTGCATAACTCATTGGCATGGAGACCATGTTCTTGGAATTCCCGGACTATTTCAAACTCTTGCAATGAACAATTACCAGGAAACGCTTGAAATATTCGGACCAGCCGGGACGAAAAGAAATCTTGCAATGCTAACAGAAATATTTAAATTCAAAATAAAAACAAAAGTTAACGAAGGGCACGGAAAAATCTTGGACAAAAAAGAATTCTTTATTGAATCATTGCAAATGAAACATGGAACTCCGACTTTTGCGTATTCATTTATAGTTAAAGAGAAAAAAAGACTTGACAGAAAGAAACTGGAAAAACTAAAACTTCCAAACTCTCCGATAATGAAAGAGCTCCAAGAAGGAAAAGATGTCATCTTTAACGGGAAAAAAATAAAATCAAAAGAGGTTTCCTATACTGAACCTCAGAAAAAAATAACAATAATCCTCGACACTCTAATAAATGAAAATGCATTTAAACTGGCGGAAAATTCAGACGTATTAATTTGTGAATCCTCTTTCACATATGAAGATGAAAATCTTGCAAAAGAATACCTGCATCTGACAGCAAAGGATGCTGCAACAATAGCTAAAAAATCAAAATCAAAAAAACTGATTCTCACACACATCTCTCAAAGATACGAACACAACCCTGCACCAATTCTTGAAGAAGCAAAAAAAATATTTAAGAATACCTCTCTCGTAAAAGATTTAGACAATATAGAGTTATAAAAAAGATTACAAGCTGGAAGCAGGAGATATGTAGATTATTGTATCTCCACGAAGAAAAGTCAAACCAATATTCTTTCTGACTTCGCCGTTCTGAACTTCTTTAGCATTATCAAGTGCAACATTTATGTGCATATCAAAAGCCAATAGCGTCCCAACAAATTGCTTGTCGCCTTTTAGTTGAACCAAAATCTCTTTACCTTTCGATTGGTTAAGAAGATCAAGTGGTCGCTCAATTCCGTTTACCATAAATTCATTTCATTTTCACTCTATTTAAACTTTTTGTCAGAAGAGTCATAGATTTGAGCGCGATATATAAAAGAGAGAATTAAACAAAAACATTTTTATTATTCAAAACAAAAGTTATTTAAACCGACTAAATAAAATATCTCCATGAAGCTCGGAAGAAAAAACTCTGGTGGAAAATACAAACATTCAAGAAAAAAAAGACTCTACGACAAGAAGAGTCAGGAGAAGTTGGTAACACTCAGAGAAACAAAGAGAAAGAATATCAGGGTTGTTGGAGGAAACATAAAAACAATCCTGCTCAACGCAGACATCGCTAACGTAAAAACAAAAGATGGAATAAAAAAAGTAAAGATAAAAAACGTTCTGGAAACTCCTCAGAATGTTTTCCTCGCAAGACAAAATCGCCTGATGAAATCAGCAGTGATAGAAACAGAAATTGGAAAGGCGAGGATAACGAATCGCCCTTCTCAAGAAGGACAGGTCAATGCAGTTTTAATAGAATAATACTCCTTTAAAGTTTATACATATCTTGCAAAACCTTTATATATTAACTTTAACCACAAATCTTTTAAACCTTACGCCTAAATTTATGACTTCATATGTAAAACGTTGCCCGGAATGTGGAAGTGTGGACTTGTTCTACGACAGCCAGAAGGGTGAAATAATCTGTAACGAATGCGGACTTGTCATAGAAGAAAAAATAGTGGACACGGGGCAGGAAAGTGCAGGACAATTTGACAAAGGAGAAAAAAGAGGAAGAGGCGGAGCTCCAATTTCTATTCAAAAATTTGATTCCGGCTTAACAACTAACGTTGGAGAAATCTCTGATATCTACAAACTAGAAGCCGGACAAACAAGAAAATTTCTCAGATTAAAAAAATGGCAAGAAAGAGTTTCAACTTCAATAGAAAGAAACCTTCGTCTTGCGATGTCTGAATTAAGAAGAGTATCTGCATTCCTTAATCTCCCAAATGTAATAAGGGAGGAATCCTCAAGAGTTTACAGATATGTTCTACAAAGAGGACTAGTCAGGGGACGCTCAATGGAATCCGTAATTGCTGCTTGTATTTACGCCGCATGTCGTTCATATAACATTCCACGAACACTAGATGAAATAGGAGAAGCTTCAGATGTCGAGAGAAAAGAAATAGGAAGAACATACAGATTCATAGTAAGAAAACTAAAAATAAAAGTCCGCCCAAGTTCTCCAAAGGATTACATTTCAAGATTTGCATCAATTCTCCACCTCTCTCCAAAAACGCAAAACGAAGCATTAAAAATATTAAAAAAAGCAGATATCTCTGAGTTGACTTCTGGAAGAGGGCCTGCAGGAATTGCAGCCGCTGCTCTTTATGTTGCTGCGCTTTTGAATGACGAGAAAAAAACGCAAAGAGAAGTTGCCGATGTTGCAGGAATAACTGAAGTCACTATAAGAAACAGATACAAAGAATTAACAGAAAGACTCGGCTTGGAAGAAAAGCTCTCGTCTAAAGTAAATGCCTCAGAGAAAAAGAAAGACAAGGAAAAATAATCAGATTCTATAATTTTCTTTACGGCTCTAACGAAATATTTTTCTAAAATTCACTTATTTTACTAAAGAATACCTTCAATTCCAGTTTTTGACTGCATTTTTCTCATCTACTCATATGTTTGACAAATCTTTAAGATAAACGACCTATATCCTTTCGTCGTGGCGTGAAAAGCTATAAAAAGACTTATCTCTCAGGAAATCTATGCGGGGATGCCGGAGTGGTCAAACGGGCTGGATTTAGGCTCCAGTGTGCTTAGTGCCTACACAGGTTCGAATCCTGTTTCCCGCATTAATATGATTCGAACTTCGAATACTGGAAATCGTTAGAGTTTTAGTCACCACAGAACTGGTTCTGCGAATTCAGAACTGAAAACTCTACATTTTTAACCTAAAATATCTGAATACTTTAATTCGCGAAAATTAAATGCACAAAAAATTATTCCGGAAAAACAAGCGAAGAAGATAATGGATTTTGTAATATGGAGATATAATCCTCGAGCACATATGTCGCTACTTTCCAAAATGAAGTTGCTCCGAAAAATTTAAAAGGAACTACGCCTCGAGAAAAATATGATAACAAGAAAATCAATAACGATGGGGCTTGCAGGATTGCTAGTATCTGCAGGATGTAGCGCAAACACAAACACACTCAGTCTGAGAAACGAAACAGATAGAAAAACATTCAGACAGGTAAATCTCTACGAAATAAGTGCAGGAGACCAAAATTACTTTGCAATGCCTCGCGGAAAATCTGAAGTTATTTTCTACGATGGAAAAGCAATATCAGAAAGCTCCATTCTCGATTTCACTTTAGCAAATACAAGAAGTTCAACACTAATAAGAACTCCTGAAGAAGCAAAAATCCAACCTGCAATATCAACCTACTTAGTCAGAGGAAAACTATCACAGAACAACGAAATAGAACTGGACTACGACGGAGAAGCAAAAAGAATATTCGTTGTAACAGAAAACAGAACAATGCCTTCAAGAACAGAAGATGATGACAAAATAGTAAGAAACAGAAGATTACCAAAACACAGAGTAAAAACAAACAGCGTAAGAATTCTTGAAGAAGAATATCTCGTAGTTCCCATAGAAAACCCCTTCGGAGAAGATTTTGCACTCACGCCCGTCAGCAGAATAACTCAAACTTACAAAGAAGGACCTAATAACGCTAAAAGAGGGATAGTAGGTGAATTATTTGTCCCTATTTCAGGCGGAATTACGACGGCTCGAAAAGAATATCAGACGCCTGTTAAACCGGAAGTTAAAAAAGCAACTCTTGAAAAGGCTCCTTAATTGTCGAGAGGATTCTGCTCAAGAGAGGCAACAACCTGTAAACCGGCTGTCGATGAACTTCCAACCATCTCTCCATTTTCACGATAGCAACTTGCTGTTACAAAATATTTCCCAATACAATCGGCAGACATTGAAAAATCTTCATATCCATTAATCCTGTTATTAGTAAAACTTCTTCCACACACTTGTTGAGAACTAACACTATTATCTACAATAAAGTTTGAACTGACTAAAGCATAATCACAGCTATGCTCAACTTTCAAAATTAGCGTATCTTCATTTCCAACCGGTAACGAACTAACCTGGCGATTGCCGTAATAAAACGCAAGCAAACTAATTTCATAATTCTTCGCAGAAGAAGAAACCGGAACATCACATTCTTCAACCCTCAATTCCTCACCGCCACTCGCAGACAAATAAACTCTGTTTCCAATCAAAAATTTACTGTGCAAATATCCTAAATGACATCTCTGCATAGAATCAATTCTCGAATCCGAACCAGATAGATAAAGTTCTCCAATATTTATTCTAACTCCTGCCACAATAGTCCCGACAAGAATTTGCTCCCCGATTCCGCTCGTATAAATTGCATTATTAAAAACAAAAATTCCCGTC
>CAYXWK010000002.1:0-14186 GCA_964468785.1 Candidatus Woesearchaeota archaeon | reverse complement strand
ATTTTTTCCTTTTGACTTTCTTCATAATGCTCGGTTCACAACTTTACTTTGGAAATACTGCGAGCATGTTAGTTCCGATTGTCATTCTTTCTCTGATAGTTTTAGTCGGAAATCCTCTAATTGTAATGACCCTTATGGGTTTCATGGGTTACAGAAAAAGAACCGGATTTTTCTGCGGATTAACTGTTTCACAAATAAGCGAGTTTTCATTTATACTGATTGCGCTCGGCGTCAGCGTCGGACATCTTCCAAATGAAATTCTTTCCATGATAACTTTGATTGGGCTCGTTACTATGGCTGGTTCAACCTACGCGATGATGGGAAACAACAAACTCTATAATTTGTTTTCAAAACCCCTTTCTATTTTTGAGAGGAGGGGCGTTAAAATTGATGAAAGTAAATACCACGCTGAAAAAGATTATGATGTAATATTGTTCGGATATAACCGAATCGGATATAGCCTGCGAGAAACTTTCAAAAAAATGAACAAGAGTTTTCTTATTATTGACAACAATCCGGAAGTAATTAATAAACTTGTGAATCTCGGAATTAATTGCAGATATGGGGATGCCGAAGATATAGAACTGATAAACGACCTGCCTTTGACCGGAGCAAAGATTGTTATTTCCACAATTCCAGAGATTGATATCAATATGCTTTTGTTGAAAGAAAGCAAGAGGGCAAACTCAAAAGTTATATTTATGGCAGTTTCCCATCAAATTGAGGATGCGTTAAACTTGTACAAAGCTGGAACGGATTATGTCATAACTCCACATTTTCTTGGAGGAGCTTACACGGCGCATTTAATTGAAGAGCGTGAAATTGATGAGAACAAACTCAAAGAAGAAGCGAAGAAAAATCAGAAAGAACTTTTACAGAGAAAGAAAGAAGGGCAGAAAGATGTTTTGCACGAGAGAGATTGATTGGGAAAAATTTAAAACTTGGTCTGTTCAGAGATTTGTAAAGCCCTATAGTCTAGTGGTCAAGGACGCGGGACTCTGGCTCCCGAAACCGCGGTTCGAATCCGCGTAGGGCTACTGATTCTCACCTTGCAACTCTGATGAGATTGCAAGCGCACGCAGAGCATAGCTCCGCGGCGACCTCAAGCTTTCGCTTTACGGTGTTCGAATCCGCGTAGGGCTATTGGATTCGAACGTCCAGAGCAATTGCCTTGCAATTCTCTGTCCCCTCGGTTCTCACGAACCTTCAGGAATCCGCGTAGGGCTATTTTATTTGCCAAAATTATCTAAAACGAAAAAACTAAATAAGGTAAAAACCTGTTATTTTTATGAGAAAAACACTTACAAATATGCTTTTGGGGGTTGCTGTTTTTAGCGGAGCGTGCGATGTTAATAGAAAACTTCCGGCACAACTTCCTCAAAATATGCACGGAATTAATTTATCTGCTACGGGAAGAGTGGCAACTCCGCAGGAATTTTACGAGGCGTCTTGGCTTGGTGATTTGAATGGGGATGGAGTTGGAGAAAAATATTTTGTCAACGGGACGAGAGTTTTTGCAAGACAGGAATATGAAAATGATTTTACTGATTATGTTATCGACGGAAAAATTAGAGAGGGGGCGAGTTATACAGCGCGTGGCGGACCGAGAGTGAGAGTTAGAGGAGATGGATGGGAAATGCTTGTTCCGTATGATGGCGGAAAGAGGATAGAAGTTTATGAAGTTGTTGATGTAAGAGAGGAATAAATTTTTTTAGTAAGAGGGCTCATTAATTCAGAAAGATTACGCGAATTTCTTCAATTGAAAATCTAAAAATCCATTTTTATACACGTGGGAAGTGATGTTAATTGTAGTTTGAAGATAGTTTAAGAGATTCTTCCCATCCAAATCTTTAACAAAGTCGTTTCGTTCTTTAGATGGAATAACGCTGACTTCGTCCGCATCAAATAATACATCGATGAGTCTTTTAACCGGGTCTTTCATCGTCAGCTCTTGCTCTTTCCTTGCGAAAAAATCTATGGTTCTGAAAAAGTCTTTTCCATAAAGAGTATTTATCTCAAAATAAGCTTTTCTCGGCATAAAAACTTCCAGAGCAACGTAGTTTGTCGCACGCAAGCGAGGATTATTGAATCCTTCTTCTAAATCTAAAGGGAAAATTTGTCTGCCAAAAGATGCAACCATTTCGTTCTTTCCAAGACAAAAATCTTTTTTGAAATCCTGCCGATAAGAATGTTCTATGGAAAAAACATAACGATGCATCGCCAGAGGAGAGTTGTCGTTAATTTCTCCATCCGTAGTGCGGGCGTTGAAAAACTGACGTGCTTCTTCCTCTGAAACTAATTCAACTTTGTCAGCATCTTCTTTTTTAAAATCCACTTTCCATCTGCTTTCTTCGTCAAACTCTCCTTCACCAAGAATAAAATCTCTGCAGTCAAAACCACATTCAGTTAATTTTTCTCCGGCAAGTTTAAGAAAAAATGAATTATCCATAAAAGAGAGACTATTGGGTGGCTTTTAAATTTTTCCAAACTTTGCAATATGAAATCATAATTCCGTCGTGAAAAATTAAATGATATTTTTATTTTTTGATTTTTAACTTGAGAGATAATATGATTTTGATTTACAGAAAAGTTTATATACCTTACAAAATAAAACTAACTACAAAACAAAATGGCAAAAGAAAAACCTGTTATTAATGTTGCTTTCGTCGGTCACGTTGACCACGGAAAGAGCACCACTATTGGACACTTGATGTTCAAATCTGGAAGACTTCCTCAGCAGACGCTCGACAAGTTGAAGGCAGAAGCTCAGAAACATGGAAAAGCCGGATTTGAATTTGCTTATTACATGGACAGATTCAAAGAAGAAAGAGAAAGAGGAGTTACTATCGACTTGTCTTATGAAAAACTTGTTACTAATAAATATGAAGTTACGATTATCGATGCTCCCGGACACAGAGACTTTATCAAGAATATGATTACCGGAGCTTCACAGGCAGATGCTGCCTTCTTGGTTGTTGCTGCGGGACAGGGCGCCGGAGTTCAGCCACAGACAAAAGAGCACGTTTGGCTTTTGAGAACAATGGGAGTTAGTGATGTTGCAGTTCTTGTTAATAAAATGGATACAGTTGGATATAAAGAAGAAGAATTTGAAAAAATAGTTGCTGATGTTTCTGCAGTTTTGAAGATGGCAGGATATAAACCGGAATCAACTACATTCATCCCTATTTCAGGATTCAAGGGAGAGAACCTTGTTGGGAAATCTGCTGAAATGCCTTGGTATAGCGGGCCTGCAGTAATTGACCAACTTGATTTGTTCAATATGCCTGAAAAGCCAACTCAACTTCCTTTAAGAATGCCGATTCAAGATGCTTATGAAATCAAAGGAATTGGAACGGTTCCTGTAGGAAAGATTGAGACAGGAGTTATGAAGCCAGGACAGAAAGTTATAATTTTGCCAGGAAGAACCGGAAAAGGGATTGATGCGGAAGTTAAGTCTGTTGAAATGCACCATGAATCATTACCTAGTGCGGAACCTGGAGATAATGTCGGAGTTAACTTAAGAGGAGTTGGAAAGAAGGATGTTGCGAGAGGAGAGGTTATTTGTGACGCTTCTAATGCACCTAAGGTTGTTGAAGAATTCATTGCGCAGATAGCAGTTATTTCACACCCTACAGTTATTGCGAAAGGATATACTCCAGTATTCCATGTTCATACCGCTCAAGTTCCTTGCCAATTTGCAGAACTTTTGGAAGTAACTCATCCTGACGGGACGAAGGCAACCAATCCTGACTTTTTGAAAAATGGAGACGTTGCAAAAGTGAGAATTAGGCCAATTGGAAACTTAGTTTTGGAGACTCAGGCAGTGAATCCACATATGAGTAGATTTGCTGTAAGGGATGCTGGAAGCACAGTTGCTGCAGGCGTTTGTATTGAAATTACAAAGTCTAAATAATTTTTTCTTTTGAAGGAATTGTTGGGATGAGGTGTTTGTATTAAATTCTTAGGATTATAATTAGTTTATTTTCTTTTTAGTAAATCTTTTCTTCGGTGTTTTATTACGTATAGGGAGATTAAGATGAATACTATGTTTAGAATCATTAAAATTGCGTTTGCGCCTTCGTAGCCGATGATTGTTAAGTGAAGAATGAATGCGACAGCCATAGAGATTATAATCATTATTGCGCCGATAAAAGCTGTTGCCGGAAAGATAACTAAAAATGCGGATGCTATTTCATACGCTCCGGTGAAATACTGTGATGCCGTTCCTCCGATGTTTCCGAAAGTTTCTGCTGCAACTTCAGGAGGAGTTAGAAATTTGGCAGTTCCAAAAAACAAGAATCCGATGAACAAAATAATCTGCGCAGTCCAGACGAGCTTGCTTACATTTTGTTTCATTTTGTAATTTAGTGGAAAAAGTATTTAATACTTTCTGATTTTGAAAATTTATAATTTCTTGAATTTTGCACAACTGCGATTTTGAGCCAAAGAGTTTACGCCTTTTTGAATTTAGTCACTTCTTCTAACATATCTGCGTGACCAAGCAAAGTAGCCCGACAGCAGTATCTATCTAATCCGAGTTCAGTTAGAACCTTTCCGGCATCCTCTCCGTCTGTAACTCTTTTCTTATAATCTTCCCAAAGATGTCCAATTGGCTTTCCACAGCCCATACAACGAACAGGAATTATCATACAATATTCTCAAAATCAAGGTATTTAAAATTTTGCCTTTAGTCAAAAAATGAAAAATTTAAATTAACAAATGTATTGTTATTTTCGTGAAAGGAGAAGATAGAATTTTTAGACATTATAAAACTAAGAGGAGAGTTATTGTAGGAATTTCAGTTTTCATACTTCTTCTTCTATATACTTTTAAAAATTATTCATTAGTCGTTCGTTCATTTGCCACAATCGGTTTGCTTTTTGTTTTTTATATGACGGATCATTTGTTTGATTTGAGATTTCGGTGGTATCATTATTTTTTTATAACAATTATTGCGATAACCAGCTGGATGCTTAGTCCTCTTTATTATCTTTATCCAAACTACGACAAAATCCTTCACTTGATACTGCCGATACTTTTCGCTTCGATAGTTTATCATATGACTAAGAGACTTAAACTTAAACCAAAATGGAGACTGGTTTTTGTTTTCTTTGTCGTGATGGGAGTTATTGGACTTCATGAAATAGGAGAGTATCTTCTTGACAAAATTTTTGACTGGAGACTGCAGGGAGTTTTTATCAGAAATATTCACGGACTGGAAAAGTATGAGTTGCTTATGGACCCGCTTGATGATACGATGATTGATATGTCTCTAGGAGTTCTCGGTGCTGGAATTTACATCGTTTCAAATTATCTCGCAAGAGTTAGAAACAGATTTTTTAGCAGTTAACAACCAGAAAGTATTTTCAGTTCCTGAAATGTTTTAAACCCGTAATGAATTCTGTCATTTATGTACCATGCAGGAATCTCTTGGATGTTGGGACAGAATTCTTTATCTTTTCCGCAGTCGAAGTAAGTTATTGAGGCGAAATGTCTTCCGAATTCTTTTATCTGTTTTTCACAATCTGAACAAAGTTCATTTCCATAAAATTCAACGCCGTTTTTCTTTAGGCAAGTCGCAAGCTTCGCAGTTTCGTCTTCTCCTTTAAGATAACCTGTTACTATTGAAAACCAGTTTGTGAAAATGTAAAGAAAAGCAACTAGCGCCACAATTGCGGTAAAGGTTAAAATCACTCTGGTTCTTTTTTGCATTCAATTGTATGATTTCTGCAGTTTTAATTCTTACGAATTTTAGCGGAAACTGAATATTTGAATCAGTGAAGGAATTTGTTATAGCGTAATCTTTATATAGAGGTTTTTGTTTTAATGTTGATGATAGGCTGGATAATTGGAATAGTTGTTGCGATTGTACTAATAATGTTTTTCGTCTACTACAATCGTTTCGCAGTTCTTGGAAACAGAATTGACAATTCTTTGTCGCAGATTGACGTTCAGTTAAGAAAGAGGGCAGACTTGGTTCCGAATTTGGTAAAAACTGTTCAAGGTTATGCGAAGCACGAGAAAGGAATTATGAAGGAAGTTACAGAGGCGAGAAAGGCGTTTTTGGGTGCCAAAGATATGGGTTCAAAGATTAAAGCCGGAAATGAATTACAAGCAGCGTTAAAATCTATTTTTGCGATTGCCGAGAATTATCCGCAGTTGAGGGCGAACGAAAACTTTTTGCATTTGCAGAAGGAACTTTCAGCTATTGAAGATAAAGTGGCATACTCAAGGCAATACTATAATGACTCAATCCTCAATTACAACAACCTTTGTAAAACTTTCCCAGGAGTGTTTTTTGCAGGAATTTATGGAAAAAAAGAGAAAGAGTATCTGAAAATTCCTGAAGAGGCGAGAGCCGTTCCGAAGGTTGATTTTTAATAAAGTTTTTATATTAATTAATCCTCTGTTAGAGATGATAAATAGTGCTAAAACATCTGTCGCTTTCTTTCTTCTGATGCTTTTGACTTTTTCGGTCGGAGCTATAAGTAATTCAGAAAACCCAAATAGTGAATCTACTCCATCGATAAGGTCCCAGACAATAGACGCTGTTTCGGAAGCTTCCAGAGTCGTTCAGGAAGAAGCACAGAATAGATTTAATCAAAAAAGAGAGGAATTACGAAGGCAATATGCGATGCGAAATTGTGAGGAATATGAAGAACGCGCTGATAGAATAAAGTGTAGATTTATTTTAGGCGAAGAATACCGCGCGCCTGAAGGGATTGTTCCAGAAGCGTGCAGACTTTCTGAGAACCAAGATAGGTGCAAGGCACTTTATGCAGCAACAAGAACTTGTTATACTCTCGAAAATAGAGCGAAAGACGCATGTTTCAAAAGGGCTTTAGGAATAAGGAAACAATTGGCTGACGAAATTCCGATGGAAAGAAATCAGAAAGCCAGAGAATACGTGGTTACTCTCTTATACGACCTTGAAGAAAGAATTGAGAAAGCTGCTGAGAGTGGAAAAATAGACCCCGAAGTTGGTGCGGAAATGATAGATAAGATTGTTGAGATAAAAGGAAAAATACTGAATGGTGTAAACAGGGAAGAAATACGTGCGGATATACAGGTGTTGAAAGAAATGTGGAGGTCTGCTTTGTCGGATTTTGAAAATGAATAAATGGATTTTGGCTTTGATTGTTATCGTCGTTTTGCTTGGAGCCTTTATGTTGGTGAAAAAGGATGCCAGTTCCTCTGAAGAAGAATTTTTTAATGAAGACGGTTCTGAAATAGTGACGGCAAGTCTGGAAACTTCCGAGGATGTTTTTAATGAAATAGATAATTCGATAAGCTATTTTGGGTAGAAAAGTTAAAGTTATATATAGTAATTTCTTAGGATGAAGATGAGCGATAGAGTCTCCTTTCATGATGAAATAAGAAGGAACAAGATAAAATCATTTTTTCTGATTGTAATTATATTCGTGTTTTTTTTAGTTCTTGGGGCAGTAATTTCTTACGCGGTTGACCCTGGATTGTTTTTCGTTATAATGATTTTTGCATCTATATTTTCTCTGATTTATGTTTTGGTGAGCTATTATAATTCAGACAAAATTGCTCTAGCTTCTGTAAAGGCGAAGAAAGCCTCGGAGTCTGAACATAGAGATTTTTATCACGCCGCTGAATCGATGTCTCTTGCCTCTGGATTACCGATGCCTCGACTTTATGTGATGGAATCTGACCAAATAAATGGGTTCGCTTCCGGAAGAAGTCCGGACAAAGCAGTTATATGTATGACTACGGGCGCCTTGAAAAAACTAAATAAACAGGAACTTGAAGGAGTAATCGCGCACGAAATGTCTCACATTGCTAATTATGATATAAGATTTATGACTTTGACCGCTGTTCTTGTTGGATTGATTTCCATTGCTGCACAAATGTATCTAAGAAGTCTTTGGTTTTCTTCATTTAGCGGAGGAAGAAGAGGAGATGGACGGAGCGGTGCGATTCTTATTCTGATATCGATTGTTGCAGCGATTCTTGCACCACTTCTTGCGAATCTTGTTTCACTTGCAATTTCGAGAAAACGAGAGTATGCTGCAGATGCTACCGCAGTTAAACTTATGCGAACCCCTAGCGGATTGAAGAGCGCACTTGAAAAAATAAACAGAGAACATCTTACGGAAGCTGACAAGCACAGATACCCTCAGGCAGTTGCTCCTTTATTCATATCTGACCCGCTTAAGAAAAAATTCAGAAACGCTTTTTCAACTCACCCCGATATAAACGATAGAATTTCCAAACTTGGAAGAATGTGATTAAAGATTTAGCTCTTTTGCGAGTTTGTCGCCGGCAACCAGCTCCGGAATTACTACGATTTTTGCACCTGCTCTTTTTAATTTTGATACAAGAGAGGTTTTCTCTGCGCGAGCGTAGACTTCAATTTCTGGATTTAGTTCTTTTGCGGTCAAAGTGCCGATTATATTTGTCTCTGTTTTTGGTAACGTGAAAATTATTTTTCCAGCATATTTTATGTTTGCGTCCAAAAGAGATTTTTCGTTTTCTACATCTGCTTCCAATACAAGATATCCTTTTTTCTTCAGAGATTTTGCTACGGTTGCATCTTTCTCTATTATCAGGAAATTATGCTTTTTAGGAAAAATTACTTTCGCGATTTCTTCACCGACCCTGCCACCGCCGACAATTATTATGTGATTTTTCATCGATTTCATTCTGACTGAATAATATCTTATTTTTAAATACTTTTTCAAATTTCCATCTAAAATCATATCTGCGACGCTCCAGAGAACCCACCAGATTAAGAATACTCCTATTATTGCCAAGAAAATTTCCAGAAGGCGTTCAAAGAGTGCGCTGTCTTCGTTGAAGATAAAGGCGAGAGTTTGAAGAGTTCTGATGAGGGACAAACCGTAGGAAGATTTGTCTATTATTTTAAATCCAAAAACTCCTACCAGAATTAATAATAAAATAACTGTAACGAATATTTTTATTCTTCTTGGAAATTCTTCAACCTCTCTTATTACGACTCCTCTGGACATATTGAAAGGAGAAGAAAGTTTTTAATAAAGCTTGCTGTTATTCAGATATGAGATTTTTTGACGAAAAATGTTACTCTTTTTTGAAGAAAGTTCCGAAAGGAAAAGTTACAACTTATCTGGAAATTGCGCACGCTGTTGGAAACCCTCTTGCTTCACGCGCTGTTGGAAACGCCATGAAAAGAAATCCTTACGCACCGAAAGCTCCGTGCCATCGTGTTGTTAGATCAGATGGGAAGGTCGGAGGTTTCGCTTTAGGAAACATAAAGAAAATTGAAATTTTGAGAAAGGAAGGAATTGAGATAGATAATGACAGAATTGATTTGGGAAAGTATCTGTTTAAATTTAAGAAGAAATGATTTAAAACCTTTCAAAACTTATTTGGAAGATGAATGAAAAACTAAAGCTTCTTGTAGTTTACAAAGACAAACAAGATTTGTCCAGTGGAAAACTTGAAGTCTTGGGCAAAAGAGAAGATTTTGATGTAAATTTTTGTTGGAAAAATGAAATAAAAAAATCCGACATAAATAAATCAGATTTTGTAATTTCCGTTGGAGGAGACGGAACTGCCCTTTCAGCATCACATTATCTTTTTGAAAAGCCAATTCTTTTTGTTAACTCAGATCCTGAAATAAGTGTTGGAGCGATAACAACTTCCAGAATTGAAGAGATTGATAAGAAACTTGACGAACTGAAAAACGGAGAATATAAAATTGACAGACTTGAAAGAATTGAAGTATTCGTTAACAGTAGAATGAAAGAGCCGTTGGCGTTGAATGAAGTTTTTATCGCAAACGAGAAGGCGTATCATATGTCTAAATATGAGATTAAAATACGAAAAGGTGGAAAAGTTGAAGCGGAAAAACAATTTTCTTCCGGAATTATTTTTTCCACAGGGACTGGTTCTACTGCATGGTTTAAATCTGCAGGTGGCGAGCAATTTTCTCCGCAAGAAAGGTTCATAAAGATGATAGTGAGAGAGCCGTATGTAAATCGGCTGAATAAATTTTCATTAATGAAGAAAACAATTGATGAGAGTGAAGAGATAAAAATTATTCCCTCAACCCCGATGATTCTTGCGATAGATTCCATAAGAGAATTTAGATTGAAGGAAAAAGATGAAGTGAAAATAAAAATTTCCAAACATCCGTTACTTAGGATAAAATGATTTGCGAAGCAAAAATATGGGAAAAATGTGTCCCGAAAAAAGATGGTGAGCGAAGCGTGGCAAAATCCGAAGGATTTTGAGTTCAGATTTTGGGCGTTCTATCAAGTACGAAGTACCATAAAGAACAAGATTTAATAAATAAAGGGTGAATATCTTATTATAATGCATTTTATAAAAGAATTTAAAAAAAGAAAAGAAAATGAAATTATTAGCCAATCGAATAATGCAGTAAAACTATTGGATAAAGATTGGAAGGATTTTCTAAAGAATGATACTTATCTAATCTATGAAGATAAATCCAACTTCTTACATCTTGTAAAGAAAGGAAATAAAGAAACTAAAGTTCCTTGGTATCTTTTTTGGGATTTTAAACTAAAATCAAATCTCAAGAATAATTTTGAGAAATTACGAGCATATGAAGGTAGGATTGAGATTTACAATCAAAATTTTGTTATACAAAAAAAGAAGGAATACAAAGATTTGTTCAAAAAAGGAGATTTAACTTTAGATGATGATCAACAAACAGCAATAATTACTGATGATAAACACAATTTGGTAGTTGCGGGGGCTGGTTCTGGGAAAACAGAAGTTTTGATAACAAGAATCGCTTATTTGATAAAAAGGAAATCAGATAAGGTAAAACCTGAAAGAATTCTTGCATTAGCTTTTCAAAATAAAGCAGCAAATGAAATTAAAGAGAGACTCAAAAAAAGATATGGTGTTGATGTTGAAATAAGGACATTTCATTCTTTAGGTAAAAAAATAATTGAAGATGCTTCTAAGAAAAAACATAGCAAAGCACCTATTTTAAAACCCGAATGTTCAGAAGATTGGAAATATCAAAGATATATTAAAAAATTGTTCGAAAAAAAAATCTCTGCTAATGATAAACTACAAAATGATATAATCAGTTTTATGAAGAAATATGGCGATGAAGAAATTATTAAACAGGAAGCTGATTTTGAAAAAAAGGAAGAATTTTATAATTATCAAAGAAGTTTAACTTATACTGCATTAGATGGAACAAAAGTAAAAAGTGAAGCTGAACGAGAAATATTTAATTTCTTTTTAATGAATAAACTAAATGGAAAAGAAGTCAAAATTATTTATGAACATCCTGCTGATTGGATGAAATATAAAAATGAAAATGGTGAGGAAATAACTCCTAAACCAGATTTTTATTTCCCTGATTTTGACATTTATCTTGAACATTGGGCAATTGGGAAAAATGGAAAAGTGCCAAAGTGGTTTAAAGGAGAAAATCCGACAAAAGAATATACTGATTCTATGAATTTAAAAAAAGAGAAATATAAATCAAACCAAAAAATTCTTTTTGAAACTTCACAGGCAGATTATGAAAATGGAGATTTCACGAAAAAGTTATCTCATAGATTTTTAGAAGCATTGAAAACAAAAGAACCTGATAAAAAATTTGATTTAAAACCATTATCATATAAAGAATTAGTAGATGCTGTTTGGGATTCAGCACAATTTGTAAAGCAAATTCCTATGAATATTTCAAGATTTATTGTGATTGGTAAAACTTATAGGTTATATCCAAAAGATATAGAGAAGAGACTTGAAAAAGAAAAGTGGTCTCCGAAGCAGTATTCTTTTGCAAAAATTGCCAATCAGATATACGAAATATATCAAAAAGAGTTTGAAAAAGGCAAATATATAGATTTTTCAGATATGATAAATATTGCAGTTGATTTTCTAAAAGAAAACAAAGACTTCTACAAGAATAAGTATGATCATATTTTGATAGATGAATATCAAGATATAAGCACACAAAGATACGAAATGATTAAAGAACTAATGAGTAAAAACTCAAAATGTAAATTATTTTGTGTAGGTGATGATTGGCAAAGCATCATGGGATTTGCAGGTTCAAATCTGGACTTTTTCATAAATTTCGATAAATATTTTTCTCATCCTGCAAGAACAGATTTAACAAAAAATTATAGGAGTATAAAATCTATTGTAGATGCTGGTGCTTGTATCATCAAGAATAATAAAGAGGGACAAATAAAGAAAAAGACTATTTCAAATAGAGATGAGTCAAAACCAATTCTTGTTTTCTCATCAAAACATCAAAAGAAGTTTTTTGCTCAATATTATGAACAAATTGCTAAACATTGTCTTGATACAATCAAAGAATATCATACAACTAAAAATTACCCCTATGATGATTTTATGATATTGATGAGGATAGCAAATAAGCAAAAATTAAGAAACTTCATTACAGATTATGCAAATTCTTTAGGAATACCTATTTCAGAGAAAGCAGATAGACCAAACTGTGTTCATATAATGTCTGTTCATAGAAGTAAAGGACTTCAAGCAAGAGTTATAATGGTTCTAAATGTTGATAAAGACTTATATGGGTTTCCTTGTGAATTAGAAAATCCAGACATATTTTTACCTGCAATAAAAAATAATGATGGACTTAGAAAACAAGAAGAGAGAAGATTATTTTATGTTGCAGTTACAAGAGCAAAAGAAGAAGTTATGATTTATACTCAAAAATGTTCTGAAAGTGAATTCATTACAGAAATAAAGGAATTTGTGAAAAGGGAAGAACTAGGATATTAATTTCAACCGAGTGGGGTGTATCTGTCCGAAGGACGAGAGAGGGGCGTCAGATTTTTTGTTTCTTTTTTTAAAAAAAGAAGATAGAAGGGGCGTCTTGTTTTGGTTCTTTTTCTAAAAGAAGATAAAATTATAAATAGGTATAGCGTTTATAGTTGATGGGATATTCAGGAGCAATCTTAAGGAACAAAGAGGGAAGAATCTTATTTCAACTAAGGGATGAAAATGGAAGAAACCCAAATAAGTGGGGGATATTCGGGGGAGGAATAAAACAAGGAGAAACTCCAATACATACTTTAATTAGAGAGATTAAAGAAGAACTAGAAATTAATATATCTAAATCAGATATTTTAAAAAAATATAAGATTCCTATAGTTAATTATCATATTTATGAAATTTTTTTGAAAGAAGACCCTAAAAGATTTCAATTAAAAGAAGGAAAGGAGATGAAGTTTATGAGTAAAAAAGAATTTATGGAATTGAAAAATGCTCTTTGGAGAGTTAAAATATTTTTAAGATTATTTAAGATAAATTAAACCATTCTGTCTAGTGAATCTTCTATTGTTTTTCTCAAAGAATCCAGAATCTCAAACTCATTTCTATTTAAATTGTTTCTTAATAAATCCCTCCCGTACCCCAAATGATTCTTAATTAATCTTTGAGTTCTTTTAAGTGCACCCTTTCCTCTTAATAGCTCCAAAAGTTTTTCTTGTTCTACATCAGAAATATCCTTGCCAACATAATGATTTGGATTAAATGATGAATCTCTTGAAGCTAAATCTGCCAAAAAATAAGGGGTTCTTCCAGCTTTTATTTCAGAAGCTTTTCCACGACCATGTTCTCCTACAAAATCTCTTATCTCTTCATAAAGACCAAATGCTGTTCCAGTATCTGTTCCGTATCTCATTATTTCAAAGATAGTTAACTTATCATTTGTGGCAGTTGAAGCTACTAATCCCCAAGGAAAACCCAAAGTGACTCCATTAACTCTGACAATATTTTCCAAAATTTGTTGTGGTTGTGTCGGTTTTTCAACATCCATAGAAACAGCACTTGTTATTGCCTTACCAATTGCATCAAGACCATCAACTTCTGTTATTCCAAAAAAATTATTAAGATAAGGTGCTAATTTGAGTAATCCAACATTGGTAGCATAAACAGAAGCTAATCCCATCATTTCTGGGCCATACTCTCGTAAATAAGTTGTTTCCCCATCTCTTTGATTGTGCCCATCAACAAGGTTGTCAATTAAAACCATAGAAGTTGAGTAAATCTCAACTGCACCAGCCAAATCTACTAAATCTTTGTGTGAAAGAGAACCATTTAATCCCTTGTGTATAAAATAAGAGGTTATTCCCTTAATATAGCTAGAACCTTGTTGTCTTTGCAAAACAATATCTTTCACTTTTTTTGTTTGAATCTTATCAAATTGA
>CAYXWK010000001.1:0-14596 GCA_964468785.1 Candidatus Woesearchaeota archaeon | reverse complement strand
TTTCTTCCTGAGTGGTTTCAGAGCTTAACTGCATAGGGTCATTCCAGATTTCTTCAGAGCAATGGAATGAAGTCGCTCCTTTTTTTGCAAGATTTGTAATGTCGCTCGGATACTGTATTATATCCGGTCGCTTCCCAAAACCCTCATAATATCTTGGAACAACTTCTCTACCCTTAGAAAATTCAAACAATGCTTTCTGAACATTTATATTGGTATAATATATTCTGGTAATCGCCCGAACTCTTTTTTCTTTCTCATCCATATCATTCAGAAATAAAAGATGTTTTTATTGATTTTGCTTCTTTCACACCTTTCTGAAATCAAAGACTTTCAATAAAGAAAGTTAAAGAGGGCTACAATAATCTTTAATAACTCGATTTAATCCTTAAGAAAATGCAATTAACATTACCAAATCCTAAAATATTTTCAGACATAGTAACCATAATATCTGAACTTGTAACCGAAGTAAGAATAAAAGTCAACAAAGAAGGAATTGGATTGACTGCGATTGACCCTGCAAATGTGGCTATGGTTTATTTCAGAATTCCATCAGATTTATTTTCCGAATATTCGATTGAAAAAGAAGAAGAATTGGGAGTGAATCTTAATAGCCTGAAAGCAGTTTTGCGAAGATGCAAACCGGGCGCCGCATTGTCTATGGAGAAACAGGATAATCTTCTAAAAGTAAGTTTACAGGATAGAATAAAGAGAGATTTTTCACTGGCTCTGATAGAAGTAGAATCGGAAAAGAAAGATATTCCTCACTGGGAGTTCAATTCAGTTGTCAAACTAAATTCAGACATTCTTTCAGAAGTAATAGAGGATTGTGCGATAGTTTCGGACGCATGCACTTTCGTTGCAGAACCTAACAAATTCATCGTAGAAGCGCACGGATTAAACTCAGCAAGAGCAGAATTCTCATCCGATGAAGCTGAAATTCATTCAGGAAATTCTTTAGCAAGATTTTCTCTGGAGTATTTATCAAAGTTCATAAAGGGTGCAAAAATTTCCTCGAAGGTAGCTATTTCGTTTTCAGATAATCATCCAATGAGATTAGATTTCCACACAGGAGCAGTAGTTCTTTCATTCATTCTCGCGCCAAGAGTAGAACAGGATGATTAACTCGCAGAGTTGAAAAAGTTTTGCTGAATCAAGAATTAAATAACCTACAACTGAGTGCATAAACGCTCCTAATAATGCATTGAATATATATCCATAACGATGGTTATATTAATTATATTCATTAAAAAATAAAGAAAATTTTCGCATAATCGACAGTGTAATATTTGGCATTGTAGTTTTGTTTCTTTTTTTCGGTTCTTTTTCTACAAAAGAAGTCAGCTACCAGTGTTCTTGAGAAATATTCCGCAACGGAGTCAGTCAGCCACAATCATTATTCATTATTTTTACATTTCACAGACCTTGGGCTATTTGGGAGAATTCATACGGCTCTCTCTATTGGGAAGATTCCAATGGGATGAACGGATATTTCGAACACATAGAGAAAAATCAAGGCATCCTCAACATTTACGAAATTTATCCGACAAAAATTCTTAAAGGCAATTTCTCAAATTTTGATAATTCACTTATTCTAAATCTTGAACCCTCGACAGAAATTTTTGAAGGCAGGTGTTCTTTTTCCAAGAGTAATTAGCACTTAGAAAACTCTGCGCTTTCTTTTCAGCATTTCTCTCTTATATAGTAACCTCCAATGGCTATCCTCTAAAATTTCAGAAAAATAATTATACTCTACAAATCAAACAACTAAATGGATTTGAAGATTATTTTAGGAGTACTCGCTTTAATTCTTGTAGCTTACATAAGTTACAAAATCGGCGTTGCAAGGCGCGACAAATTCTGGAGCGGGGAAATTCAGTCGCACAGAAAAGACGCAATATTAAAATCTCGCGCAGTTCTTACAGGACATTTTTCAGAACAACTTGCCCCTTATCTTCCCGACTTCGAACACTCTCCAACCGAATGTCGTTTTATCGGCAAACCAGTCGACTTCATAGTTTTCAAGGGAGCTGACAACAAAAGTATAGAAGAAGTGGTTTTTGTCGAGGTAAAAAGCGGAAACTCAAAACTTTCCCCACAAGAAAAAAATCTTAAGAACGCAATAGAGAAAGGAAAAGTTAGATTTGAAGAATATCGAGTCCCGGAGAACTTGACTAAAAGGAAAGAATACGAAGATTAAGTTGTCTGATAGAACTTATGTTTAAATGTGTGATGAGAAAGTTTTGAAGGAAATCTTTAAATACCCTAATCTCTCAATTCCACAAGAATCTAATTGTAAGATTTTGAGGACAATTCACCCTCAAATCTAATAAAATAAGGTAGAGTTGCAACCTTGACAAATATGATAAATGCCAACAAACAGAAGACCAAGACGTGGAAGTTTGCAATTTGCTCCTCGTAAACGGGCTGCAAAATTACTCCCTAGTGTGAACTGGAAACCTGTTTCTTCAAAAGAAAAAGGTCTTCTCGGATTTATAGTATACAAGGCTGGAATGACGACTGCTTATGTGAAAGACACAACTCCCAAAGTAATGTCTTCAGGTAAACAAATAGCCATACCAGTTACAATTCTCGAAGCTCCAAACATGAAAATATTTTCAATCAGATTTTACTATAACGGGCTTGTTACCAAAGAAGTCATAGTTTCAAATGACAAAGAGTTAAAGAAAAAACTCAAAGTTCCAAAAACTCTTAAGAACATTGAAACCGAATCTCCTGAAAGATACGACGATATAAGAGCAATAGTTTACACTCTTGCCAAAACAACTTCTATAAAAAAATCTCCTGATTTCGCGGAACTCGCAGTACAGGGAGACTCGCCCGAAGAAAAATTACAACTATTAAAATCTCTTATCGGAAAAGAAATTTCTCCTTTCGATACCATAAAATTTAATTTAGCGGACGTAAGAGGAGTAACTAAGGGCAAAGGAATTCAGGGCCCTATAAAAAGATTCGGAGCAAAATTGAGATTCCATAAAACTGAAAAGGGTCAGAGAAAGGTAGGGAGCATAGGTCCCTGGCATCCTGCGCACGTTTCTTTCAGAACTCCAATGGCTGGACAAATGGGCACATTTACAAGAATAATTCACAATGTCAGAATTTTAAGCATGGGAAGAATTTCCGAAAAAAACATAAATCCTTCTGCAGGATTTTCAAACTATGGGAAGTTGAAGACTTCTTACATAATTCTTTCAGGTTCTGTCCCGGGCCCAGCAAAAAGACAAACTTTACTAACCCCAGCATTCAGGCCAAGTAAGCTTCAGGCAAAAAAGAAACTCGAATTTTTGGAGGTCGTCGCAAAATGATTCATTTGGAAAAAAATTGGACACTTAATCCTAAGGCTCCTCTTGCAACTCATCACACTCCTGAGGGAATAAAAAGCGTATTGTATTTGGACGATATGCAGAACGTTTTCATGGAAGGAAATGAGAAGATACTTGGCGTTTCCGTCAAAGTTACTCGAATTTATCCTCTCTCCGAAGTTTTCAATCGCACTTATAGTAATGCTTCCGCTCCAATGGTCGATGGAAACTCTTATATTTCTGCAATACAAGATAAATTAAGTAAGGAGGGCAGAAGATGAAGGCGACCCTCTACGATATCTTTGGAAAAAGGAAATCAGAAATTTCACTCCCTAAGATATTTTCAACAAAAGTTCGGGAAGATTTGGTTTCAAAATATTTTGAAGCTGATAGATTTTTCCACCCCTATTCATCAACTGAAAGGGCTGGTCTCGAGCAATCTGCATCCGGGAAAATTTCTCACAAGAGACACGATTGGAAAGGCCATTACGGAAGAGGAATTTCAAGAGTTCCAAGAAAAACAATGAGGCGTAGCGGTACTCAGTTCGTTTGGGTTGGAGCAAGTATTCCTGGCTCTCGTGGTGGAAGAAGAGCTCATCCTCCGAAAGGAATTGGAAAAGAAAAAAAGATTAACAAAAAAGAAATGAGTCTTGCTTTCAATTCCGCTTTCGCAGCAACTTCGCATCCCGAGTTTATAATTAAGAGATACGCTACTTTACAGAAAATAGAAAATGTTCCAGCGATTGTTGAATCTCTTCCGGCAAAAACAAAACCTCTTCTGATAATGCTAAGAGAAATATTTCAGGATAACTTCAAACTTGTCGTAAAAAACAAATCTGTTCGCGCAGGAAAAGGAAAACTTAGAGGGAGAAAATACAAATCTAATGCTGGTTTGTTAATTGTCGTCGCCAAATCTGAAAAAAAGAAAATGAAAGGATTCGATATAAAGCAATTCGACGAAGTTTCAATTTCCGATTTATATCCTCTCGGAAGATTAGCAGTTTTCACTAAAAAAGCAATTGAAGAAATGGAGGAGAAAAAATGATTCTCAAACCAATCACTTCTGAAAAAGCAGTTAAATTAATCGATTTGGAAAATACTATTATGTTTGAAGTGGAAAGAAAATTCTCCCGCACAGAAATAAAAAATGTGGTTGAAAAAATTTTCAACGTAAAAGTTGATAAAGTGAGAACTTTAATAAGGCAAAACAAAAAATATGCTTACGTTAGATTTGCAAGTTCAAATCCTGCAATTGACTTGGCAACTAAATTGGGAATGATATAAAATGGAAAAACAAAATTATAATCACATAAGAAAAGGAACTGTTTTGAAACTTCACGGATATGTCCTTGGCCTTTCCGTAAGGGCTCAAGTTGAAAAAGTAATTCCTCTTGATAATGATGTTGAATACGTTACAACTATCCACGATGGTCCAAAAAAAATGCGCGGAACTCTTTCATTTCTTGAATCTCAGGTTAAAATTACTGGAAAAATTGTCACTTTATCTTCAGGAGGAAGCGCCTAATGGGAAAGAGAATAATTTCGCAAGCAAGAGGAAAAGGAAGTCCTTCTTACAGAGTTCCAAGCAAGGCATTCGTTTACAGAATCGGCTATCCTAAATCTCAGGGAGAAGCGACAATAATAAAGATTCTTCATTCAGTTGCACATTCAGCTCCTTTAATGAAACTTTCTCTGGGAAAAGAAATATTCTTCTTACCTGCATTTAATGGAGCATATGTGGAACAAAAAATAAACGTTGGCGGTTCAGAAGTAGTTCCTGGAAATATAATGGAGCTTGGAAATATTGCTCCTGGAACAGAAATTTTTAACATAGAAATGAATCCTGGAGATGGTGGAAAAATGATGCGCTCAGCGGGCTCAGCGGCAGTAATAGGAAAGACGGTCGGAAGAAAAGTCACAGTTTTAATGCCTAACAGAAAAGAAGTTCTTCTCAACGCACACTGCAACGCGGTAATCGGCAGAATTGCCGGAGAGGGAAGACTCAATAAACCTTTTATGACTGCAGGGAGAAAATGGCATAAAATGAAAGCAAAAAACAAATTATATCCTAGAACTTCAGCAATAAAAGTAAACGCAGTTGATCATCCGTTCGGTTCAGGAAGAGGAAAGAGAGCAAAACCTAAAATTGCTAAAAGGAACGCTCCTCCTGGAAAAAGAGTAGGACATCTTCGCCCAAGAAGAACAGGACACAAGAGATAAAATGACAGAAAAAGAAATTCAGGAAATTCATAAGAAAGAGAATTTTTATAGAGGGAAAACTCTGGAAGAATTGAAAGAAATGGATGTTAGAGAGTCAGCGAAATTTCTTCCTTCTCGTTCGCGTCGCTCCGTTTTAAGGAAGTTTGACGTAATAGAAAAATTCATAAAACGCTCAGAAAAAAAACTCGCGAAAAAGAAAAAAATCAGAACTCACTTCAGAGATTTGGTAATAGTTCCAAGGATGGTTGGTTTAACGATTCAGGTTCACAGCGGACGCGCCTTCCAGGATGTAACAATTACTCATGAAATGATTGGACACAGACTCGGAGAGTTTGTTCTAACAAGAGTAAAACCTACACATACAAGCATGGGAATGGGAGCAACTAAAGGAACGAGAGCGAAGAAGAAATAAAATGACTGAAGAAAAAAAACTATTGACAGAATCCGAGAAGTTAATCAATATGGAAAAAACAGAAGAAAAGAAAGAAGCAAAGGTAGACTCTTCAGAAGATAAATCTACAGAAAAAATGGCTGACAAAAAAGAAAAGTCTGAAAAGAAAAAAGGAGATGCAAAACCTAAAGTTAAAAAATACGAAGCTTTAGCTTACGGGCGTTCTCTTCATATTTCAAAGAAACATTCAATGTATCTCGGGGCGTTCATAAAAGGAAAATCAATTGATGACTCCATCTTAAATTTGCAAAAAGTCATCAAATATAAAATCGCAGTTCCATTCAAGGGAGAAATTCCTCATAGAAAAGGAAACATGATGTCTGGACGCTATCCCATAAATGCCAGCAAAAGTTTCATAAATATCCTCAAATCTCTCAAGGGGAATGCTTTAGTCAATGGTATGGACTTAGACAAAACAGTCATAACCGTAGTTTCTCCCTCGTGGGCTGCTCGCCCAATGAGGTCGGGCGGAAGAAAAGGCAAGCGAGTCAATTTAATAATTAAGGCGAGAGAAATTTCTGGGAGGAAAAAATGAGTAACGGCAATAAGCATTTTGAGGAAATTCTAAAATCCTTTGGACTTCAGCATTTATCAAATGACCCGGAATGTGATGCCAGTTATATTAGCGCCAGAATTCACGAATATGTATCAAAAACCTCAGACGATATTTCGAGAAAACGTGCACACGGCGAGATTGCTTTTGGTTTGTATACAGAACAGGATTTAATAGGTGATGCATACAGAGTAGCAAGGAATTTAGGAGATTCAGTACGAGCGAATTATTTAGAAAAAGAAGTGAGGAATAGAATGGCTGAGACAGAAAAAAAATTTAAACATTTGCACATAGCCAAATCTCAAAATGTCGACTTAATAGAAGGAGGAGTATTAAACTAATGGAACACAAAAAATTTGTACAATTCAAGAAAGATGAATTAAGAGTCAGGGAATATATCAAGAACGAACTTGGAAAAGGAAGAGTTTCACAAGTAACTATAGAGTATACTCCAATCGGAGAAAAGATTTTAGTCGCCACACATCGTCCAGGAATCGTCATAGGAAGAAAAGGTGAAAAAATTGCAGAACTAACAAGAGTTTTGAAAAGAAGATTCAACTTAGATAATCCGCATATAGATATTCTCGAAATTATGGAACCCATCCTCGACGCTAAATTGGTTGCCGATGACATAGCAGTTATGCTCGAAAGAAAGGGTTCGCTAAAATTCAAGGTAGTTGCTTACAAAACTCTTCAGCAAATAATAAAGGCGGGAGCATTAGGTGCTGAAATAGCTCTTTCCGGAAAACTTCCGTCCGACAGAGCAAGAAGATGGAGATTCTCACAAGGATATCTTAAAAAAACTGGAGACCCTTCAAAATTAGTGGACTGCGCGCAATCACAGGCAACGACACAGCAGGGAGTCATAGGAGTTCAAGTCAGAATTCTTCACCCCGACGCAAATTTGAAAGACAAAATAGATGTGAATGATGAGATGCGTGGAAAAATAATGGCGAACTCCATTCCTTCTGTTCAATCAGAAGAAATCGAAAAAACAAAAAAGAAACTCGCAAAAAAATCTAAATCGGGAGAGAAGAAATAATGGCAATTTTAAAGTCAAAACAAATAGAGAAAATGTCAAAAAACGAGAAAATGGAAAAATTGAAAGAACTTAGATTTTCCCTCGTGAAAGGAAATGTTACTGCAAATCGTGCAAGTTCAAAAACCAAAGAAATTAAAAGGGCAATTTCACGCATTTTAACCTCAATGAACAAGAAAACTGATTCAAACTCTTCCAAGGAAGTTAAGGAGGCGTTGAAGAAGTAATGGATTCAGAAGAATTCAATTTACCCTCAAGCTCCGACGTGTTTGAGGAAATTGCCAAAAGCGAACAGCAAATAAAAGTAAGAATCTTGACGAGGAGATACGGAAAAAAAATAACACTCGTTGAGGGATTTGACAAAAATGTTGATGTGAAGTCAATCGCAAAGCGCCTCAAGGAAGAACTCGCCTGTGGCGGAACAGTTAAAAACGGCGCAATTGAACTTCAGGGAGAACACAAAATAAAATCAAAACAAATCCTGATAAAGTTGGGATTTTCAGAAGAAAGCATATCAGAATAAAATGGAAAACAAAAAACAACTCGGAAAAAAGAAGAACCTCGTTAGCAAGAGCGATGCGCCAGTCAGAAAAAAGAAAACAGTTTTGGGCAGAGGAAGGTTTTTCAAAGGAACTGTCGTGAAAAAATTTCCGAAAAGAATAGTTATAGAATTAGACAGATCAGTTTTTATTCCCAAGTATGAAAGGTTCTTAGCTAAAACAACTCGTCTTCACGCCAGACTCGAAGACAACGATGCGGGAAATGTCCATATTGGAGATATAGTTAAAGTACAGGAGTGTCGCCCTCTTTCAAAAATGATTCATTTCATCTTCGTTGAAAAAATTTCATCTAAGGAGGAAAAATAATGGCAAAGGCATCAAGAATTAGCGGAAAAGCGATTAGCGCACGCCCAACAAGGGCACTCCTTATCGGAAGCAATGTAATAGCCTCTGATAACAGCGGAGCAAGAATAGTCAGAATCACCGGAGTGAAGGGCGGAAAGTCAAAATTAAGAAGACAACAGTATGCAAAACTCGGAGACTGGGTAAAGGTTTCTGTTCGTGCAGGAAAGCCGGACATGAAAGGGCAAGTCTTTGATGCAGTAATCATCAGGGTAAAAAAACCATACAGGAGAATCACTGGAGAAAGAGTATGTTTTGAAGATAACGCGGTTGCTCTTCTTAAAGACGAAAAAGGAAATCCGAAAGGAACTCAGATTAAAGGTCCTGTTGCAAGGGAGGTTCATGAGCGATGGTCTTCAGTTTCAAAAATCGCTCAATATGTACTATGAAATTTGTAAGGTTTTCTGCAGGTTTAAATGGAGAAGATTTGCAGAATTTATTGAATAAATACGAAGAAGCTATTTCGCCGACTGAACATTTGTCTGAAACAAGAGGTTATGTACCCTCTTCAACTCTTAAAATTATGATGGACTCTTTAGGCAGAGCCGAATCTCGCATAAGAGTTGGTCAAGACGGTAGGGGAAATGCTCATTACAGACTTGCAAAAACAACTCTCGCACGAATGATACATCAGACTTCAATCACAGGAGAGGGACCAAAAGAATTAGGCGAAGCAACAAAAGCGATAAGAGAGTTTGAAAGTAAATACCTACCAAGAAGAGATTTAGGAGGTTCGGCTTAGATGAAAAAGAAATTTTCAATAAAATGGAATTCCTCCTCTCAACCAAGAAAGCAGAGAAAATATCTGGTCAATTCCCCGCTTCACATAAGGCATAAGTTTTTAACTGCTAATCTTTCAAAAGCACTAAGAGAAAAGCATGGCGAGAGGGCAGTTCCTCTAAGAAAAGGCGACGAAGTGCTCGTCATGCGGGGAAAACTAAAGAAGAAACGTGCAAAAATTTCTTCGGTAAACTTGAAAAGAACAAGAGTTTCTCTTGAAGGAGTTCAACGGTCAAGAAAAGACGGCACAAAAGTTAACATTTATTTCCATCCTTCCTCTCTCCAAATACAAACTTTGCAATTGGATGACAAAAAGCGATTTCAGTTAGCTGAAAAAAAGAATGTGCAAATTCAACAAAAAAAGTTGGAGGCAAAACCGCTTCCAAGGGAAGAAAAAAATGCATCAGACAAGAAATAGGGTAACAAGTAAAATCCCGATACCTCGTAAGGGAACGAAATATGTAGTAAGGTCTAAAGGTTCCTTAGAGAACTCAGTCCCTGTAGCAATAGCTGTCAGAGATATTTTGGGTTTGGCAAAGTCCATCAAAGAAGTGAGGGAAATGATAAAAGAAAAAAGTCTTAAAATTAATGGGCGGGAAGTGAAAGATTATCACGAAGCAATCTACCTTTTCAATTTACTGGAGGCTGGAAAAGTTTATTCTATGACATTTTCAAAATCTGGAAAATTTTCTTTCGATGAATCAAAAAGTTCTAAAGAAAGAGCTTGCAAGGTAATTGGGAAAAAGATGGTTAGCGGTGCAAAAATCCAATTGAATCTCCACGATGGAACAAACATTCTGTCAGATGCAAAAGTTTCTGTGGGCGATACAGTCTATCTCGATTTTGACAAAAAAGTTGTAAAAACTTTGAAACTTGAAAAAGGAAAAAATTGCTTTATCTTCGCTGGAAAGTATTTGGGAAAATCAGGTAAGATTTTGGAACTTGAAAATGGTATTGCTAAAGTTGAATTGTTAGAATCTGGAAATGTTGTTCAGTTGAAGAAGGAGGTCTTGTTTGTTTTATGACTGCAAAAAATAAATTCTCTGAAAATGTTATGAGGTCTGTGATTTTAGAAAAAGTTACTTTGAGTTGTGGAGCAGTCGGAGCAGAATTAGAAAAATCGAAAAAACTTCTTGAAATTTTAACAGAAAAAAATGCCCATATAATTCGGGCAGGTCCAAAAACAAGAATTCCCGATTTCGGAGTAAAACCGGAGCTCGAACTTGGAACAAGGGTAACTCTAAGGGGAAACGAAGCCAAGGAAATTCTAAGACGTCTTCTCCTGTCAGTAGACAATTTTATTTCTGCAAAACAAATTTCAGATAATACTTTCTCCTTTGGAATAAAAGAATACATTGAAATTCCCGGAATAGAATATCAGAGAGATATAGGAATTCGCGGACTTAATGTCACAGCATCTTTCATAAGAAAAGGAATAAGAGTAAAGAGAAAAAAAATAAAAACTGGTAAACTTCCGGAGAGACAAAATGTGTCTCAGGAAGAAATTATAAAATTTTTGGAGGAAAACTTCAACACGAAGGTAAAATAAAATGACTGCAAGTGATTGGAAAAAGATATTGAAGCAATTAAGAAGCAAGCCGGTAGTAATGAAAAAATTCATAAAGCACAATAAACCGAAAGAAAGAAAAATAGGAATTGCCGCAAGAAAATGTGAAAGATGCGGAAGATTCGGAGCACATATAAAACAATATAATCTAAATCTTTGTAGACAATGCTTTCGCGAAATAGCGGAAGAAATTGGCTTCAAAAAATATAGTTAAGATGTCACAAGATATAGTAGCAGATACTTTAAACCGAATGATGAATGCCAGAAAAGCAGGCAAAAAAGAATTAGTGGTAACACACCATTCTAAGCTTCTTCTTTCCGTTTTAGCTATCGCAAAACTTCACGGATATGTTAAAAACTATGAAGTTGATGGAACAAATTTGAAAATAATTCTCTCTAAGCTCAATGGGTGTAAGGCAATAAAGCCTCGCTTTATGGTTCAAGTTGATGAAATAGAAAAATATGTAAAAAGATATCTTCCTGCAAAAAATATCGGCATAATAATTATCTCCACTTCAAAAGGTTTAATGACTCACCAGACAGCCATAGAGAAAAACATAGGAGGTAGCTTAATTGCTTTTATTTTCTGATGAAAAAAAAACTCGAAGAAAAAATTAAAATTCCAGAAGGAGTTTCTTGCACTTATAATGGAGGAAAATTGATTTGTTCAAAAGGAGCAGATAAGACTGAAAGAAAAATTAAAATTCCAGAAGTGGAAATAAAAATTTCAGATGGAGAACTTATCTTTCTTTGTGAGAAAGGAAACAAAAATCATTACAAGAAGATAATGTCCAACATGGCGCATGTAAGAAACATGTTCAAAGGTTTAGGAAAAAAGTTCACTTATACTCTTGAAATATGCCATGTTCACTTCCCAATGTCCGTTAAGGTCGAAGGCAACAAGCTGACAATCGCTAACTTTTTTGGAGAAAAAAATCCGCGAAGAGCTGAAATACTTTCAAACGTAGAGGTGGAAATTAGTGGCGCAAAAATCTTAGTCTCTTCACCAAATAAGGATGCTGCCGGACAAACCGCTGCAAACTTTGAACGCGCAACCCGTCTTACAGGGAGAGACCGAAGGATTTTTCAGGATGGAATATACATAGTATCAAAACCGGGAGGAGAAAATGCCTAAATTCATAAGACAGGAATATCTCAGACATTCAAAAATCGGCAAGAATCGAAAGAAATTACAAAAATGGAGACGGCCGAAAGGAAGGGACAGCAAGATGCGCCTGAAAAGAAAATCATATCCTATTTCTCCATCCATAGGTTATAGAACTCCGAGAAAAGAGAGAGGTTCTATTTCAGGAAAAACTCCATTCCTGATTCATAACCTGTCAGAACTTAAGCTACTAAATAAAAATCAGATTGCGATTTTGGCAAAAATCGGTGCAAAGAAAAAACTGGACTTGATGAAGTATGCGCAGGAAAATAAAATTAAAATTTTAAATGTGAAGGAGAATTCGAAATGAAACTTGAAAAGAAAAGGGCACTTGCAGCCCGCACACTTGGAGTTGGAGAAAAAAGAATAATATTCAATTCAGCGCGTCTTTCCGAAATAAAGGAAGCGATAACAAAACAAGACATAAAAGATTTGAAGACTGCAGGAGCAATTTTAGTTAGGGAAGAAAAGGGAAGAAAAAAGATTGTAAGAAGAAAAACAAGAAGAAGATCTGGAAGTGTGCGAAAAGTTGTTAAAAAGACCAAGAGAGATTATATGGCTTTAACAAGAAAGTTGAGAAAGCACCTCGCATCTTTGAAAAGTCGTGGAGACCTTTCAATAGATAAGATTAAAATACTACGAAAAGAAATTAGGGCGAGCGTATTTCGTTCCCTTTCACACATGAAAGAAAGAATTTCGCAATTAAAGGAGAAAGAATGAAGACAATAAAACGAAGAAGAAAAGAATCAAAGACAGACTATAAGTCGAGGTTTTACTTGTTAAGGTCTGAAAAACCAAGATTTGTCGTTAGAAAAACAAACAGATACATAATCGTGCAGGTTGTTCAGTCAGATATTGCGCAGGACAAAGTAATTGCCCAATTTAACTCTAAAGACTTGCTGTCTTTAGGTTGGCCTAAAGAAAGATTAGGAAGCCTTAAAAGTATTCATGCAGCATATTTATCAGGTTTTTTCATCGCAAAAAATCTGAAATCCAAAGAATTAATTTTGGATTTAGGGCTAAATAGAAACGTTAAAGGTTCTCGTCTTTTCGCCGCTTTGAAAGGCGCGATAGATGCAGGATTAAAAATTCCGCACAACAAAGACATTTTGCCGACAGAAGAAAGGTTTGCAGTAAATAAACCACTCGCAGAAATACTAAATAAAATTAAGGAGAAAAAATAATGGCTGAAAAAGAAACCAAAAATAATCCGAAAGATTTGATAGAGGCAACTCCGGAAGAAATAGACGCTGTTGAGGAAGTCATTCCGGTAGCGGTAGAAAAATCTAAAGCAACATATGAGGAAAGATCTCCTTTATCCTCATGGACTCCAAAAACAAAACTTGGAAGAGAAGTTTTATCAGGAAGGGAAAAAGATTTCGATAAAATTCTAATTCACGGAAAGAAGATTCTTGAATCAGAGATAGTCGATTATCTTTTGAGTCTTGAATCGGATTTATTGCTCATCGGACAAGCGAAAGGAAAATTTGGTGGTGGTAAAAGAAGAGCTTGGAGACAAACTCAAAAGAAAACTAAGGAGGGAAATGTTCTGTCTTTTTCAGCTATGGCTGTTGTGGGAGATAAGAACGGGCATGTCGGTATAGGTTATGGAAAGGCTCGTGAAACTCTTCCCGCCCGTGAAAAATCCGTTAGAAACGCAAAACTCGGAATAATGAAAATTCAACTTGGTTTCGAATCTCCTGAATCTGAATCTGTAGACTCAATTCCTCACACAATACCCTTCAAGGTAAAAGGAAAATGCGGTAGCGTCTCGGTGGAGCTTTTTCGGGCACCTCGTGGAACAGGTCTCGTAGCAGGAAACGAGTGTAAGAAAATATTGAGGCTCGCAGGAGTTAAAGATGTTTATTCAAAGACTATGGGAAAGACTAAAACCACCTTTAATTTGGCAAAAGCCTGCATAAATGCTCTTCAAAAAACAACGAGGATGGAAAAATGATTTTGGTAATAAGAATTTCAGGAATTCCGAATGTATCTGATGAAATGGAAAATTCTTTGACAAGAATAAGACTTAGAAGAAAATATTCCGCAGTTCTTCTGAAAGAAACAAAAGAAAACCTCGCTCTCTTAAAAAAAATAAGAAATCTTGTCGCTTACGGAAATATTGACGATAGCACACTAAAGGAATTAATTGAAAAAAGAGCTCATCCTATAAAATCTGGAACAAAAATAGATGTGGAAAAAGTAATTTCAAGTGTTGGAAAAAAGTCTTTACAAGATATGGGGATAAAACCTTTTTTCAGATTACATTCACCGAGGGGCGGAATAGAGTCAAAAAAACATTTCGGCGTAAACAAAGGAGTTTTAGGAGACAACGGGAAAAAAATAAACGAATTAGTGAGGAGGATGCTCTGATGAAAAAAACTCTTGTTTGGCAATGCGATTGCGGTCATCTGGAATATAATGATATGCCTGAAGATTGTTCAAAATGCCTTGCCGTAGGAAAATTCAAGCCAGTTCCAGAAGATTTATTGGAAGAATTGGAAGCTGAAGAAATTTTATCCGGAGGTTTTGGCGATGAAGACTAAAAAAAGAAAAAAAGCTACAAGATTCAGAGGAACTCATACTCACGGAAGAGGAT